>NZ_JBSFYR010000015.1:0-119438 GCF_053599875.1 Streptomyces sp. NPDC005151
CTCCCCGAACCAGGCACCCGGCAGCCACCAACGGCCACCGGGCACCCAAACACGTCCACACCTACCCTGACCTGCTGCTATTTACGCGTCAGAGGGCACGTACTGGGGCGACGCTCGCCGAGGTCGACGCGGCCGCCGCACTCCAGCACCGCACCGACCGCAAGTACCTGCTCCCGCTCGACCGCGCACGCTTCTTCGCCGACCAGCTCGCCGACAGCCACCGTGTCCTCGACCTCGCCGGACGGCGTACGACCAGCTACCTCAGCACGTACTTCGACACCCCGCAGCTTGGCGCCTGGCGCGCCCACGTCCAGCGGCGCCGCCACCGCTGGAAGGTGCGCACGCGCCTGTACGCGGAGGACGGGCTGTGCCGGGCTGAGGTGAACACCAAGGACGGCCGCCTCGGGCCGCAGCGACAGCAGTGAACCGGCCCAGTCCCAGCCCGGCGGCCATCGCGGCGAGGATCCACAGAGAGATCCCCGATGCCCGAGAAGCCGTCCGTGGCTGTTCGTCTGCGCCCACAACGCCGGCCGCTCCCAGACGGCCGCCGCCTGGCTGACCCGCCTGGCCGGGGGCCGCGTCGAGGTCCGCTCGGCCGGCTCCGACCCCGGTGACGCCGTTAACCCGGCCGCCGTCGAGGCCATGGCCGAGGTCGGCATCAACATCTCCGCCGAGACCCCCAAGATCCTCACCGTCGACGCGGTCAAGGAATCGGACGTCTGCATCACCATGGGCTGTGGCGACACCTGCCCGGCCTTCCCCGGCAAGCGGTACCTCAACTGGAAACTGGAGGACCCGGCTGGCCGGGGCGTCGAAGCCGTCCGCCCCATCCGCGACGAGATCAGGGCGCTGATAGAGGGCCTGATCGCCGAAATCGCCCCGCGGGACCGGGCTCCCCTGAGCAGCGACGCACCGCGCTACTCGGACTCGCACGGTCGGACCGTCCGCGCAGGCGGCAATCCGGCACCTCGCGACGGGCCGCACTCCAGGCCCTCAGCCCCGGCCGTCCGGAATGCGTGCTTCGTACTCACATGCGAATCTGAAAGTGGCCCCTCGTCCGAGATCGGCTACAGGAGGCGTAATCGTGAGCAAGAAGCAGAGCCGACAGAATCGCGGTGCCCGCACAGGTGGCCACGAACGCAGCGCGTCCGCGGAGACGAAGGATCAGACGCAGGCGCATATTCCGGAAGCTCCTGGGCCTGTGCGCGCGATATCGGAGCAGGTCTCCCACCGGAAGCAGCGTAGGTTCGGGCACAACTGATCTTCGGCGGCCGACCGCGACCGAAGCGCTGTGGTGGCACCCCGCGTGGGGGCCACCACAGAGTGCACCCGTCGGCCTGAATTCGCGCAGCCCCGGGCGCCATCTGTGGCGGCGCCCCGCGGGTATGCCGCTGATGCCGCGGCCGGCCTGCGAAGCCGCGTGGTGTCGCGTGAGCGGTCACCCACCCCGTTCCGTGATCCACCCGACGACGAGAACCGTGTCCCCTGTGCCCGGGCGCACGGTCAGCGCGACCGCTCCGCAGCCGTCGGCATCGGCGCCGGGTTCAGGTCGCCTGGCGTGAGCGGGACCGGATCGGCCACTTTGCCCAGCCACTGGGCCCGATGCCGCGCGCCCCTTCGATGATTTCGTAGCACCTCCCGCGCGCCCAGTGCGGACTCCTCGTCCGGCGCGTTCGCCCGGTCGGTTGCGACCGTGAAGCGCATCGCGGTGAACAGACCGCCCGCTGCGGCAGGTTTCGATGTCGATACCGGGGCCGGTGGTGATCCCGGTCGTCAGGATCCGTCGTACTGCCGCCTGCGCACCGAATACCGGCATCGTCATCCCGGTCGCCGGGCAGACCGCAACTGTGCGCGCTGTCGATACCGGGGGCGCCGGGTCCCGTCGTGGCCACGGTCAGGGTGACCGGTCCGTCGTCCGACGGGAGCAGGTTCTTGCGCACGCGGCGCAGCTCCTGGGGGCGGGGCGCCGAAGTCCAGCTTGCCGCCGCTCGGCCGGCCGTGTCCGAACAC
The DNA here is from genome assembly GCF_053599875.1 of Streptomyces sp. NPDC005151. Lineage (NCBI taxonomy): Bacteria > Bacillati > Actinomycetota > Actinomycetes > Kitasatosporales > Streptomycetaceae > Streptomyces > Streptomyces sp. NPDC005151. The sequence continues at coordinate 2,011 of NZ_JBSFYR010000015.1, forward strand.
CGCTCGCAGTTCGGCATCGGTGAGCGTCTGACGAGCCGGCGTCGGCGTGGCCGGGCGCGTTCATGACGTGTGTCCGAGTCGAGCGGGCGTGATGATGCCCGTGTCAGGGGGCGTGGCGATGCCCGCGTCCAGCAGCGTGATGATGTCCGCGTCCTGCGCCGACACGGCGCCCAGCAGCGTCGCGGCACTGACGCCCTCCGGGCGCACCACGCCGTCGGCTCTCCGCAGGATCTCCGGGATGCCCGCCGAGCGACAGTTCGGAGTGGGACCGCCTGAGTGCCGCCGGCCGGGCGTGCCGTGCGTTCCGGCCCGTCAGGACAGGGTGAACAGCCCCTCCGCATCGATCACTTCGGCGCCCGCGGAGTCGGGCCTGGGCATGTCCCCGTAGGGTTGACCGACTTGGCCGGGAGCGGCGCCCTCCGGTCGATCTCGCGCCGTAACCCTGGGCCGACCGGACTCCTGGTCGCGCCGCACGAGGACGGCGAGTTGGGCCCTGCCGGACGGATAGGGCGGGCCCGTTCCTGTGTCCCGAGGCGCAGCGTCCGGCACACGTTTTCCAGGGCCTTGGGGGGACATCTCGATGTCGCGACCCCGGCTTCAGCGAGGCGCGTCGACTAAGACCGACCGGCAACCCACGGTGGACGGGCGGATCAGCATGCCCGAACGAACGATCATTCGGGCATTTCAGACGAGTTCTGGCGCAGCTATTACCGGCGGGTAGCACCAGCTGCTAGAAACGTCCTCGCTCACTCAACCCCCCACCCACCCCCCACACCGGAGGTCTAACAGGCATGTCAGTACGGAGATTCTGGGCGTCCGCATCCACCCTGGTCCTTGCCGTCGTGGCCGCGCTGGGCATGGCCCAGCCGGCCTCGGCCGCCGCCGGCGGGTATGTCGCCCTCGGCGACTCCTACTCGTCCGGCGTCGGCTCGGGAAGCTATCTCTCCAACTCCGGCAACTGCGACCGGAGCACCAAGGCCTACCCCTACCTCTGGGCGGCGGCGAATTCTCCGTCCTCGTTCGCCTTCGTCGCGTGCTCGGGTGCCACGACGAGTTCGGTCGCCGGCACTCAGCTGGGCGTACTGAGTTCGTCCACGACCCTGGTGAGCGTCACCGCGGGCGGCAACGACGTCGGTTTCGCCGATGTCATGTCGAACTGCGTCCTGTACAGCGAGTCCACCTGCCTGAGCGGCGTGAACGCGGCTGTCTCACAGATGCAGAACTCGCTTCCGTCCGGCCTTGGTTCGCTGTACAGCGCCATCCGTTCCCGTGCCCCGCAGGCTCATGTGGTGGTGCTGGGATATCCGCGGTTCTACCAGCTGAGCGGGACCTGCATCGCCGGGCTCTCCGAGACCGAGCGCTCGGCCATCAACAACGCGTCCAACGTGCTGAACGGTGTCATCGCCAAGCAGGCGGCCAATGCCGGATTCACGTTCTCCAGCGTGGTCGACGAGTTCAGCGGGCGCGAGATCTGCTCCGGCAGCGCGTGGCTGCACAGTGTCAACTGGCTCAACATCGGTGAGTCATACCACCCCAAGGCCGCGGGGCAGTCGGGCGGCTATCTGCCCGCCTTCCGCTCGGTCGCGTGACACGCAACGGGTAACGCGTTCGTACGGTACGGAAAGGTGTCGGTCCGCCGGGAAGTCTCCGGTGGGCCGCCACACGTCTGCCGTCCCGCTCAGGCGCGGCCGACGCCGCGTGGGTCTGCCGCACCTGCGGCGAGGAGGTCGTGATGAACACCCTCACCGTGGACGTTCGCGCCCCCGGCTGGGACCGGGCCGGCCCCACCCCCGTGGAGGCTGCCCTTGAAGCCGCAACTCAGTAACGCTCGACGAGGTGCTCCCGCCCTGCCGGGGGCTCGTACGGCTCCGGCCAGAAGTCCGTGATCTCCACGATCCGGCCCTGGTCGTCCCCCGTGAAGAAGTGGATGGCGTGCATCTCTTCCAGGCCTACGGTGAACAGCGTCCGTACGGCCACCTGTTCGCCTGCCCGGTCGGCCACGATCCGTTCAACACGGACATGCCAGTCCCCCGGATACTCCCGGTTGAACCGGAGATACCGCTCCTTGCCGCGGATGCGCTCGCGGGTCTGCGGCAGGTCGTAAAGCACCTCCTCGGCGAGCGTCGTCGCGAAGGTGTCCCAGTCACGTGTCTCGGCCGCGGTCCAGTACGTCTCCACCGTGGCGCGCAGATCGGCAGTCATGGTTCGAGTCTGAACCCCACCACTGACAACCGGCCTTCGCTCAACCCGCAGCCGGCTTCGACGCCTTGATCGAGTACATCAGTGGAATGCGGGGCCGGTCGGGCGGGAAGCGGTGGAACCCGTCGGCGTGCCGCTCCAGTGCCGCGAACCGCTGGAAGAGCGAGGCGTCGTGCTCGTGCAGGAACTCGATCCGCAGTCCGGCGGCGGCCAGCGCCGACACCACGTCACCGACGGGGTGCTGCCACTCGACGCTCCGGTTGTGGACGGTCGGTGCGTCGAGGTCCGCGTACGTACCCGGCGTCTCGTCGACCCATGCGTCGCGGCTGAAGTAGTCGTACGTGATCGTCGAGCCGGTCGCGTCATCGAGGCAGTCGGTCAGCGGATGGAACTCCGCGAGATAGAGGAATCCGCCGGGCGCGACGAGCGCGGCGGCGATCTCGGCCCAGCGGCGGGTGTCCGGCAGCCAGTTCAGCGCACCGACGCCGGTGTAGACGATGTCGTACGAGGAGTCGGGGACGGCCTCCGCCGCGTCATGCACATCGGCGGCGACGAACGCCGCCCGGTCCGGGGTGAACCCGAGCTCGCGGGCCAGACCACGGGCGGTCTCGACGGCGGGCTCGGAGAAGTCGAGCCCGACGACGTGCGTGGCGCCGTGCCGGGCCCAGGAGAGAGTGTCGAGCCCGATGTGGCACTGCAGATGCAGCAGCGACTTTCCCGCGACGTCCCCGACCTCCGCGAGCTCGAACGCACGCAACGCGTCCTTGCCCGCCCGGAAGGCGTCGAGGTCGTAGAAGTCGCTCGCCGTATGGATCGCCACGCGCTCGTCCCAGCGCGCGCGGTTGGCCTCGCGCCAGTCGTCCGGAGTCGGGGAGTACATGCCGGGAAGGTTATCCACAGGCTGAGGACGATGTGAACGGATTTTCCGTGCCCGACGCAGAATGGGGGGCATGACTGAGATCACTGGCTCGACGACCGACTCCGCTCCGGCGCGGGCGAACGGCTCCGTTCCGGCACCGACGACCGATTCCGTTCCGGTGTGGGAGCAGCGCTTCCGGGCGCCCCGGGTGTCGTTGCCCGACTGGGCGGAGGACGCGCCGGACCGTGCGCTGTTCGTCTCCAACGCGACGGGGACGTACGAGCTGTACGCATGGGACCGGGCGAGCGGGGATCAGCGACAGGTCACCGACCGGCCGAACGGGACGACGGACGGGGTGCTGACCCCGGACGGCGAGGCGATCTGGTGGTTCGACGACACCGACGGGGACGAGTTCGGGGTGTGGATGCGCCAGCCGTTCCACGGCGGTGGCGGTGAAGGGACGGCGGACCTGCCCGCGGCTCCCGGTCTCGCCCCCTCCTACCCGGCGGGGCTCGCGATCGGGCGGGACGGGACGGCGGTGATCGGCCGCTCCACCGACGAGGACGGGACGACGGTCCATGTCGTACGGCCGGGGTCCGCGCCCGTCGAGATCTACCGGCACCGCGAGTCGGCGGGCGTCGGGGACCTGTCGCACGACGGGACGCTGATCGCCCTGGAGCACACCGAGCACGGCGACGCGATGCACTCGGCGCTCCGCGTGGTGCGGCCGGACGGAACGACGGTCGCCGAGCTCGACGACACCAAGGGGGGTACGGAGGAGCTGGGGCTGACCGTGCTGGGCTTCGCGCCGGTGGCCGGAGACACCCGGTTGCTGATCGGGCATCAGCGGCGGGGACGCTGGGAGCCGATGATCTGGGATCCGGTGGCGGGGACGGAGACGGACCTCGCGATCGATCTGCCCGGCGACGTGGGCGCCGAGTGGTATCCGGACGGCTCCGCGCTGCTGATCGTGCACGGCTTCGAGGCCCGCAGCGACCTGTGGCGGTTCGAGCCGGGCACCGATACCGCTCCGGTACGGGTGGAGACGCCGGCCGGATCGGTGTCGGGTGCCACGGCCCGGCCGGACGGCACGGTGGAGTATCTGTGGTCGTCGGCCGCGCAGCCGCCCGTCGTGCGGTCCACGACGGGTGCGGTGGTGCTCGATCCACCGGGCGCGAAGGCTCCGGATTCGGTTCCGGTGGAGGACGTGTGGGTGGACGGTCCGGGCGGCCGGATCCACGCGCTCGTGCAGCGGCCCGCCACCCCGGTGGAGGGACCGTTCCCGACCGTCTTCGAGATCCACGGCGGCCCCACCTGGCACGACAGTGACGAGTTCGCGTCCGGGCCCGCCGCCTGGGTGGACCACGGCTACGCGGTGGTCCGGGTCAACTACCGCGGCTCCACGGGCTACGGGCGGGCGTGGACGGACGCGCTCAAGCACCGGGTCGGCCTGATCGAACTGGAGGACATCGCGGCGGTACGGCAGTGGGCGGTGAAGTCCGGGCTCGCGGATCCGGAGAAGCTGGTGCTGGCCGGGGGCTCGTGGGGCGGCTATCTGACCCTGCTCGGCCTGGGTACGCAGCCGGACGACTGGGCGCTGGGCCTGGCGGCGGTCCCGGTCGGCGACTACGTCACGGCGTACCACGACGAGATGGAGGCCCTGAAGGCGATGGACCGCACGCTGTTGGGCGGCACGCCGGAGGAGGTGCCCGAGCGGTTCGAGGCCTCGTCCCCGCTGACGTACGCCGGCGCCGTGAAGGCACCGGTCTACATCTCGGCGGGAGTCAACGACCCACGCTGCCCGATCCGCCAGGTCGAGAACTATGTGGACCGCCTGAAGGACCGGGGCGCCCCGCACGAGGTGTACCGGTACGACGCGGGGCACGGCTCGCTCGTCGTCGAGGAGCGGATCAAGCAGGTGCGGCTGGAACTCGACTTCGCCCGACGGCACCTCGGGTAGCGGCGTCCGGGCCCGCGCCAGGCCCTGGTGGCGCCCGGGCCGCGCGGGGGCCCTGGTGGCGCCCGGGCCGCGCGGGGGCCCCGCCACGCTCCGGCGCGGCGTCCCGTGCCGACCTCCGCCCCGCCCGGCGGCGTCCCGGGTGACCGGCGTCCTGGCCCGGGCGGTTGGGGGTGCTTGCGGCACCCCGGAGCGGGGACCGTACCGTGGAGGGGTGTACCGGTTCCTGCTGACCCCGCGATGGTGGGGGATCAACCTCTTCGCCGTCCTGGCCATCCCGTTCTGCGTCTTCATGGGCACCTGGCAGCTCGGGCGCTTCGAGGACCGCGTGCAGACACACGAACAGGCCCAGGAGCAGCCCGCCCCGGGCAGCAGGGCCGCCGAACCGCTCGACGATCTCCTGCCGGTCGACAAGGTGACGTCCGGGCGCCCCGCCACCGCAACGGGCCGGTACGCCGACCAGTTCCTGGTGCCCGGCCGGGAACTCGACGACAAGAGCGGCTTCTACGTCCTGAACCTGCTGCGCACCGACGACGGCAAGGCGCTTCCGGTGGTACGCGGCTGGCTGCCCGGCAAGGCCGGGCAGACCGCGGTTCCCGCCGCTCCGACCGGTGAAGTCACCGTGACCGGCGACCTACAGGCGTCCGAGAACGCGGGGACTGCGGGCGTCGACCCGGCGGGCGGACTCCCGGACGGCCAGCTCGGCATGATCAGTGCCGCGTCACTGGTCAACCTCGTCCCGTACGACGTGTACGACGCATGGGTGACGCTCCAGGACACCGACAGCAAGAGCACCGACGCCAAGAACAGCGGGGCCACTGCTCTGCGCCCCGTACCCGCCGTCGCGCCGCAGGGCGGTGGGCTCGACCTGAAGGCGTTCCAGAACCTCGGCTACACCGGCGAGTGGTTCGTCTTCGCCGCTTTCGTGCTCTTCATGTGGTTCCGGCTCGTCCGGCGCGAGGCGGAGGCCGCGCGGGATGTGCGGCTCGGCCTCGCGGACGGTGCGGACACGGACAGCACCTGAGGCGTGCTGACGCACATACGTGAGGGGCCCGCCGGCGGAAACCGGCGGGCCCCTCACGTATGTGCGTCGTCGCTACGCCGACGGGGCGATCACGCCCGTCCGGTAGATCGTGCCCGCGCAGGCGTTGGGGATCCTCGCCGCCGCGACCGACGAACCGGGCTCCGGAGTGTGTGTCACGGCGACGCTGCCCTCCAGCGTTCCGCCACCGTCCTCGCCACCGAACTGCGGCGCCGTCTGCGGCGTCCCTTCACTGGTGCCGCCGCTGGTACCCACCGCGCCGTCGGTCGGCGTCGGGGCCGGCGAGCTGCCGGCGGTCGGGCAGGTGTCCTTCGGTACCCAGGCGAACTGGACCTCGTACGTCATGGACGGCTTCAGCAGCACCGCGCCCGCCTCCTGCGACGGGTCGGGCAGTCCGGCCGCCGGGTCGCCCGCGGTGTGCTGGACGACATCGATCCTGGCCGGGTCGGCCGCGCCCGTCGTCTCGAAGCCCACGGTGCCGCTGCTGGTCACGGTGCAGTCCGTGCCGGAGGTGTTGGAGATACGGAACGTGCCGTACACCGTGCCGTCGGCACCGGCCGCGCCCGCCTGGGCGGAGGCGACACCGAGCTGCCCCGGGTCGCAGACCGGCGTCGAAGCCGCCGCGGTGTCGGCAGGGTCGGCGCCTCCGCCTGACGCGCTGCCGTCGGTGCCCGTGTCGCCGCGGCCCGAGGGGCTGCTGGTGCTGTTGGGGTGGCCGTTGGAGCCGTTGTTGTGTCCGTCGGTGCTGCTGCCGTGGCTCTTCTCGTCGGCCGTCGAACCGGAATCTGCGCCGTTGCCGCCCTGGGCCTGCTCGCCGTGTCCGACGATGGCCGGGGTGGCGGTGTCCGAGCCGGTGGAGCGGGCGACATGGACGAACGCGGGGACCGCGGTGCCGATGAGCAGCGCCGCCGCCGCCATGCCGACGACGGCCTGCCGCCGCCGGGCGCGCCGGGCGGGAACGGCATGCCGCAGGTGGTCGAGGGCACCGTCGGTGGGTGCGAGGTTCTGGACGGCGCCGTGGAACATGCGGCGCAGTGCGAGCTCCTCCAGGTCAGGGCCGGAGCCGCCGGCTACGCCGGAACCGTCGTCGGAGTCCGTGCCGAGGAGCTCCGACAGACTTCCGAGCCGGGCCGTTCCGGCGGGATCGTCGCCCCCGCCCTGCGCCTCCTGCGCGCCTGCCGCACCCGTCACGGATGCGGCAGCCTGCGTGGCGGCGTCCGCATCCGACTGCGGGTCCCGATCCCCGTTCGGCTGCGCGTTCGAGGTGTTCTCCGGCCCGTGGTTCACAATTCCGTTTCCAGTCCGGTCAATCCCACGCTCATGCGTGCGTCCCTGCCTGCGCTCGCGCCAGTTCATGCCTGGGCCTCCATCACGACGCGAAGCGCCGCGATTCCGCGCGAACCGTACGCCTTGACCGAACCCAGCGATATGCCCAGCGTCTCGGCCGCCTGGGCCTCGGTCATGTCCGCGAAGTAGCGCAGCACCAGTACCTCTCGCTGGCGCCGTTGCAGCCCCCGCATCGCTTTGATCAGCGCGTCCCGCTCCAGCTGGTCGTACGCGCCCTCCTCGGCGCTCGCCATGTCGGGCATCGGCTTGGAGAGCAGCTTCAGCCCGAGGATGCGGCGGCGCAGTGCGGAGCGCGACAGGTTGACGACCGTCTGGCGCAGGTACGCGAGTGTCTTCTCGGGCTCACGTACCCGGTTGCGCGCCGAGTGCACACGGATGAACGCCTCCTGCACCACGTCTTCACATGACGCGGTGTCGTCCAGCAGCAGGGCCGCGAGGCCGAGCAGCGAACGGTAGTGGGCGCGGTAGGTCTCGGTGAGGTGGTCAACGGTGGTTCCGGCTGCCACGCCGCGCTCAACGCCCTCGCGCTGCGACGGGAGCTGGGCGGGGCGCGCAGCGGGCATGGGCGCAATCACCGGCATACCGCCGGGTGCGCGGGGCCTCCGGAGCGGACGCACTGAAGCGCCCCGCAACGGGCCCACCACTGTGATATCGAGAACCTCTGCCACGCCTGTTGGACACGTTTCCCCCCGTCAGGGTTGTACGCGTACGGCACCGCGTTTGGCGCTGTGCGACATACCCTCATACGTACCTGCTCTTCCCCGAATGCCACGATTTCGCGCCCCGCCGCGCAAGAAGTGACCGCGTAGACGCACGCTCCCCGGCCGCCGGTTCCAGCAGGCCAAAGGTCATCGTCGGCCACCGCAACGTCCCAGCTCAAGAGGTTCAGACCAGCAACTTGTTCACCGGGGGTCCACAGAGCGTACAGAAACGGTCGGATCAGGTCCGGGGAAATTCTGCGGCCACTGTTTCGGCGATCTGCGCCACGTTCAGCGCCGCTCCCTTACGGAGGTTGTCGCCGCAGACGAACAGCTCCAGGGCGCGCGGATCGTCCAGCGACCGCCGGACCCGCCCCACCCAGGCCGGGTCGGTCCCCACGACGTCGGACGGCGTCGGGAATTCGCCGGATGCCGGGCTGTCGAAGAGGACGACGCCCGGCGCGGTCGCCAGAATCTCGTGCGCCCGGTCGACCGCGACCTCGTTCTCGAAGCGGGCGTGCACGGACATGGAGTGTGTCGCGATGACGGGTACGTACACACAGGTCGCCGCGACCCGCAGGCTCGGCAGGTCCAGGATCTTGCGGCATTCGTCGCGGATCGCCAGTTCCTCGGACGACCAGCCGTCCCCGGCGTCGGCCCCGGCCCACGGCACGACGTTGAGCGCCACCGGCGCGGCGAACGGCGAGTCCTCGGCGTCCCCGAGGGCGCGGCGTACGTCCCCGGGCCTGGTGCCCAGTTCCGTGCCCGCGACCATCGACAGCTGTTCGCGCAGCGCCACGACGCCGTCGCGGCCCGCGCCGCTCACTGCCTGGTACGAGGAGACGACGAGCTCCCGCAGCCCGAACTCGGCATGCAGCGCACCGACGGCGACGATCAGCGACAACGTGGTGCAGTTGGGGCTCGCGATGATGCCGCGCGGCCTGATCCGTACGGCGTGGGGGTTGATCTCGGGCACGACCAGCGGCACGTCCGTGTCCATCCGGTACGCCGCCGAGTCGTCGATGACGACGACACCCTTGGACACGGCGATCGGTGCCCATCGTGCGGACACGTCGTCGGGCACCAGAAAGAGGGCCACGTCCACGTCGTCGAACACGTCCTCGGTGAGTTCGAGGACTTCGGTCTCCTGGCCGCGTACGACCAGCTTGCGGCCGGCCGAGCGCGGCGAGGCGATCAGCGTCATATCGCCCCAGACGTCCGCGTGCTGCGAAAGGATCTGGAGCATGACGCCGCCGATCACCCCGGTCGCTCCGACGACCGCGAGCGAAGGGCGGCGAGGTGTCATCGGCCGGTGCCCCCGTAGACGACGGCGTCGTCGGAGTCGCTGTCGAGGCCGAAGGCGGTGTGCACGGCGCGCACGGCCTCGATGACGTCGTCGGCGCGGGTGACCACCGAGATGCGGATCTCGGACGTCGAGATCAGTTCGATGTTCACACCGGCGTCGGACAGCGCCTCGAAGAAGGCCGCGGTGACCCCGGGGTTCGTCTTCATACCCGCGCCGACCAGGGAGATCTTCGCGATCTGGTCGTCGTAGCGCAGCGACTCGAAGCCGATCGTGCCACGGTTGCGCTCCAGGGCGTCGATGGCCTTGCGGCCCTCGGCCTTCGGCAGCGTGAACGAGATGTCGGTCAGACCGGTCGACGCGGCGGAGACGTTCTGCACCACCATGTCGATATTGATTTCCGCGTTCGCGATGGTGCGGAAGATCGCTGCGGCCTCGCCCGGCTTGTCGGGCACGCCGACGACCGTGATCTTGGCCTCGGAGACGTCATGGGCGACTCCGGAGATGATCGCGTGCTCCACCTTCTGGTCCCCTTGCGGCTCGTTGCTGACCCAGGTGCCGCGCAGTCCGGAGAAGGACGAGCGGACGTGGATCGGGATGTTGTAGCGGCGTGCGTACTCCACGCACCGGTGCAGCAGCACCTTGGAGCCGGACGCGGCCAGCTCCAGCATGTCCTCGAAGGAGATCCAGTCGATCTTCCGGGCCTTCTTCACGACCCGCGGGTCGGCGGTGAAGACACCGTCCACATCGGTGTAGATCTCACAGACCTCGGCGTCCAGCGCGGCCGCGAGTGCGACGGCGGTGGTGTCGGACCCGCCGCGGCCGAGGGTGGTGATGTTCTTGCCCTCCTGGCTCACCCCCTGGAACCCGGCGACGATGGCGATGTTGCCCTCGTCGATCGAGGTCCGGATACGGCCCGGCGTGACATCGATGATGCGCGCTTTGTTGTGGACCGAGTCGGTGATGACGCCGGCCTGGCTGCCCGTGAACGACTGGGCCTCGTGGCCCAGGTTTTTGATCGCCATCGCCAGCAGGGCCATGGAGATCCGCTCTCCGGCGGTCAGCAGCATGTCGAACTCACGCCCGGCAGGCATCGGTGACACCTGCTCGGCGAGATCGATCAACTCGTCCGTCGTATCGCCCATCGCCGACACCACGACAACCACCTGGTTGCCGTTCTTCTTGGCATCGACGACTCGCTTGGCGACACGCTTGATGCCTTCGGCATCGGCTACGGAGGAGCCTCCGTACTTCTGCACGACAAGGCCCACGTGCGCTCCTCGCTCAATCCATTACTGCGGTCGACTCAGTTTAACGAGCAGTCCGGAATCGCCCCGCTGATATCGCATCGTGAGATGTCCCGCTCACCACGTGATCATCGGCGTGTCGCCCGGACTGCTCGTACGGGTCTGCTGCCCAGTAATCCCGGCACCACGCCGGCATGTGGCTCAGCCCACACCGGGCAAGGTCCACGATCTCCGGGTCCGTCCCTCCAGAGTGAACCGGAACGCCACGGACCGCCCCCGGAAACTCCCCCCGATGCACAAGCCGCTCCGCACCCTCCCGCTGCTTCTCGCCCTCGCCTCCGCGCCCCTGGCCGCCGCCCCGGCCCATGCGGGCGGCACCTGCTTTGCTACCCACACGGACGCACCGATCTGCGCGGGCGCCAACCCGTGGACGGAGATCGCCGGCCACTTGGCCCCGGGCATCCCGGTGAGCGGCACCCGCCAGGGCCCGGACGAGCTGTGGTGGGTGTCCCGCACGGACAACGGCGCACAGCCGGGCTCCCTGCGGGCGGCCGATCTGCGCTGCGACGGAGGGTGACGGGGGCCGGGCCCCACGGGGTCACTCCCGGCCGGACGGCTACTGCACCGGGCGCAGTCCCAGCGGTCCCGCGATCTCCTCGGCCATGACCCGGCCCGCCTCCTCGGCCAGGTCGTCGTCGACGGTCTCCGAGTCCGTGTCCAGCCCGTCCAGTTCCTGGAGGGGCTGGTTCAGGCGGATGTGGGCCACCAGGGACTGGAGGGCGCGCAGGGTCGCGGAGGCGGTGGAGCCCCAGTTGGAGAAGTAGGAGAACTGCCACCACCACAGCGCCTCGGTGACGCGGTCCTCCTCGTAGTGGGCCAGGCCGTGACGCAGGTCCGTGACCAGGTCGGCCAGGTCGTCGGAGATGCGGGCCGGGACCGGGGCCTTGCGGGGCTCGTAGGGGTCGAAGACCTCGGAGTAGACGTCGATCGGTTCGAGAAGGGCCGCGAACCGCTCGCGCAGGCCGTCGGCGTCCGGTTCGGCACCCAGGTCCGGCTCGTAGCGCTCGTCCGGGAGGACGTCCTCGTACGCGCCGAGCCGGCCGCCCGCGAGGAGCAGCTGGGAGACCTGGAGGAGCAGGGTCGGAACGGCCTGCTCCGGCTCGTCGACCTTGGAAATCTCGGTGACCGCGACGATGAACGTCTTGATCTGGTCCGCGATCTGGACGGCGAAGTCGTCCGGGTCCTGCCTTACGGAATTCAGCGTGGCGTCAGACATCGAGGGGACCTCCCGTGGGCACGGTCGCGAACGGTGAGTAGAACATAGCGCCGCTGAACGTAAAGCCGCCGTGAGACGTCAAGGTTTCGTCCGCAAAGATCCCGGCCGTGGTGCAGGTGTCGTACGGGGCGGGGTCAGACATCCAGCAAGCGCCTCCCCTCGAAGGCGCGGCCCAGGGTGACCTCGTCCGCGTACTCCAGGTCGCCGCCCACCGGCAGCCCGCTGGCCAGCCGCGTCACCCGCAGCCCCATGGGCTTGATCATCCGCGCCAGGTAGGTCGCGGTGGCCTCGCCCTCCAGGTTGGGGTCGGTGGCCAGGATCAGCTCCGTGATCGAGCCGTCGGCGAGCCTCGCCAGCAACTCACGGATGCGCAGATCGTCCGGGCCGACGCCCTCGATCGGGCTGATCGCCCCGCCGAGCACGTGGTAGCGGCCCCGGAACTCACGGGTCCGCTCGACCGCCACGACGTCCTTCGGCTCCTCGACCACACAGATCACCGTCTGGTCGCGGCGTGCGTCGCGGCAGATCCCGCACTGCTCCTCCTGCGCGACATTGCCGCACACCGAGCAGAACCGGACCTTGTCCTTGACCTCCAGGAGGGCCCGGGCGAGACGGCGCACGTCGGTGGGCTCGGCCTGCAGGATGTGGAAAGCGATCCGCTGCGCGCTCTTGGGACCGACGCCGGGCAGCCTGCCCAGTTCGTCGATGAGGTCCTGAACCACGCCTTCGTACAACGGAACGCCTTCCTGAGCCGAGTGCCTCGACCGCTACTGCTGTTGTTGTCCTCGTGGTACGTACGGTAGTTGCTGTGCAGCCGGATCAGAAGGGAAGACCGGGCATGCCTCCCAGCCCCTGGGCCAGCGGGCCCAGCTTCTGCTGCTGAAGCGCCTGCGCGTTCTCGTTCGCCGCCTGGACTGCGGCGACGACGAGGTCGGCGAGCGTCTCGGTGTCCTCGGGGTCGACCGCCCTGGGGTCGATCACGAGGCTGCGGAGCTCGCCGGAGCCGGTGACGGTCGCCTTCACCAGACCGCCACCCGCCTGACCGTCGACCTCGGTCCTGGCCAGCTCCTCCTGAGCCTGGGCGAGGTCCTGCTGCATCTTCTGGGCCTGCTGCAGCAGCTGCTGCATATTGGGCTGGCCACCACCGGGAATCACGGTCACTCCTGGCATTTCGACGACAAATGTTTCGGCATGCCGAGCCTACGTGGTCACCGGGAACCGCGCCCCACCCACTGTCGAGCAACCCTTTCGGGTGAGACCCGGTCAACTACGGCAAGACTCCTATACCTGATCACAGGGCATGCACACCCAGGAATACCGCGATTTCGGCCCCATGGCCCACCATTCGGCGGTAGGAAGGGCATGCATATCAATACGCACACGTGCGTCGTCCGTCACGCAGGGTTACACAAGCGGGACGGGCGGCCGCGTCGAAGGTCCGCCTGTCGTCGCATGCACGTGTCCCATACGCGCGTCCGAAACGTCGAAAACGCAGAGTGCAGAGGAGTGCCCGGGTGAGTCAGCCGGAGATGCAGCCCGAGAGGGCGCCCCGCAACGAGTCCGGCGCGCCCGGTTCGGCCGTTCCGCCGGGCTCGGGCCCGGGCTCCGGGCCGGGCTCGGAGCCGCGCTCCGGCTTCCGTGCGCGGGGCCGGGATCTGACCGGACAGCCGTTCCCGCTCGGCGACTGGGGTGAACCCGCGGAACGCCTCGACGAGCTGTACCGCTGGGTCGAGGCCGAGGCGCTGCGCACCGCCGGCTGGTATCTGAACGACCGGGTGTGGAAGCGGCGCGGCGCCAGGGCGCTGCGGATCGGCACGGCGGCCGGGGCGGTCGCGGGCGCGGCGCTGCCGCTGCTCGATCTGACGGGCGCGCTGCACGGGGCGGCCGGCTGGGGCTATCTCTCGCTGCTGCTGGGTGCCGCCTGCATGGCCTGCGACCGGTACTTCGGCCTGACCTCCGGCTGGATAAGGAACCTCGCCACGGCGCAGGCCGTGCAGCGACGGCTTCAGGTGCTGCAGTTCGACTGGGCGTCGGAGTGCGTACGGGAGGTGCTCGGGCCGACCGAGGGGACGGCGAGCGAGGCGGCCGAGCGGTGCCTGGGGGTGCTGCGGCGGTTCTCGGAGGACATCACGGATCTCGTACGGTCCGAGACCGCGGACTGGATGGTGGAATTCCGGGCCGGGCCTGCGCCGATGGGGATGCAGGCACTGGTCTCGGGGAGCGGGATCGGAGGGCGTACGGAGCCGGGGGCGGCGCAGGGGCGGTTCCCGATGCAGTCGGTGACCCGGCCGAACATGCCGCGGCAGCGACCACCGGAGTCACCCCGGTGACGGGTGGTCCCGGTGGGCGGTGACTCCGGTGGGCGGTGACTCCGGTGGGCGGTGAACTCGGCGGTCCGGGCCGCCGCGTCAGCTGAAGATGATCATGGAGCCTTGGGCGAGGCTGCGGGTCACCGCCGCGTGCAGGCCCAGCCAGACGTGCCGCTCCCGGGCGAACGGGCTGCCGGCGTACGGAATCGGGCTCGCCGGCTCCTCCAGCGAGGTCGGCGCGACGGGCGGCAGCGGGGCGGCCGGCGGGTTCGCCGGGTCGATGCCGATGGACGGAGCGACGTACTCCAGCTCCCGCAGCAGCCCGTGCGCCGAGCCGAGCGGGCCGCCTCCCTCCAGCAGCTGGTCGTTGGAGAGCGGGGAGGGGAAGTCCACGGGGACGTACGCCCCCGCATGGTCGTAGTGCCAGACCAGGTGGGATTGCCGCGCCGTCGGCTCGAACATTTCCAGCAGCTGCTCGTAGTCGCCGCCCAGTTCGTCGACCGGTGTGACGGCGAGACCGCTCAGCTGCAGCAGATAGGCGCGGCGCAGGAAGTGCAGTGCGTCGTAGTCGAAGCCCGCGACCGGGGCCACATCGCCGGTCAGACCCGGCATGTAGGCGTAGACGGGTACGGCCGGGAGTCCGGCCTCGCCCAGCGCGTTGTCGTAGACGGCTATCTCTTCGGCGAACGGGTTGTCGGGGCTGTGGCACAGCACATCGACGAGGGGGACCAGCCACAGGTCACAGGCCACGAAGTCTCGCTCTCCCACGGGATCTCGCGCGGTTCGCGCGATGGTCGGGACAGCGTAAGTGCGAGGGGGCCGTCGCGCACAGTGGCCCTTCATGACCGGCTGCGGAACACCTCGCCGCCGGACCGTCAGCCGCCGTGCCCCGGATGCGGCGGGTTGCCGGCCGCGAGCCGCTCCGCCCAGCTCAGCGAGTGGGCGTTGCGGCCGTCGATCACCGCGCGCACCGCGTCGCGGTCCCCGAGCGTGATCGCCGCGACCAGGTCCGGGTGACCGCTCCAGAGCCAGTCGCGCACATCCACGTCGCTGCGGAGGTACGGCACGGCGAACACCCAGGCCTGGATGCGCAGCCGGTGCAGGAAGTCGGTGATGTACGTGTTGCCGACGAACGCGCCCAGCTCACGCCAGAAGCGCAGGTCGTACCCGATGAGGATGTCGAGGTCACCGCCCCGCGCCGCCCGTGCGGCCTCCTCGGCGCGACGGCGCACGGAGACCAGCGCGTCGCGGTACTTCGCCGACTGCGCACCCTTCGGGCGGACCGGCCCGTCGAAGATGCTGCGGATGACTCCGTCGACGACCAGGGTGCGGGCCTCGACGATCGCCCGGTAGTCGTCCACGGTGAACTCGTGCACCCGGAACCCGCGGTGCTGGTCGGATTCGAGCAGGCCCTGCGCGGAGAGATCGAAAAGCGCCTCGCGGACGGGCGTCGCGGAGACCCCGTACTGCTCGGCGATCTGCTTGACGGTGAACTCCCGTCCCTGCTGCAGACGCCCGGCAAGCACCTCGTCACGCAGCGCGTCCGCGATCTGCTGCCGCAGCGTACTGCGGGTCACCGTTCCACTCGCGCGCATGGCGACCCTCCCTTTTCGGCTTCCGGTCACCTTAAGCCAGGGCCGGTGTGCCCTGATCCGGGCAGGGGGGAGGGACGCCATGCGGCTGGCCCGTGGAATGCGGGCGGAGTGCGTCAGACGGTGTGCTCGTCCGCGACGGACAGGGCCACGTCCAGGGCCGCCAGACCCTCCTTGGCCTCGGCCTCCGTGACGTTGCAGGCCGGAACGGCGTGGGTGCGGTTCATGTTGATGAAGGGCCACAGGCCGTTCTTCTTGCAGGCCGCGCCGAACGCCGCCATCGGCGCGTTGGCCGCGCCGGCGGCGTTGTACGGGACCAGCGGCTCCCGGGTCTCCTTGTTGCGGACCAGGTCCAGCGCCCAGAACGCGCCGAGACCGCGCACCTCGCCGACCGACGGGTGGCGCTCGGCGAGCTCACGCAGGCCGGGGCCGAGGACGGTCTCACCGATGTGGGCCGCGTTCTCGACGACCTTCTCGTCCTCCATGACGCCGATGGTGGCGACGGCCGCGGCGCAGGCCAGCGGGTGACCGGAGTACGTGAGTCCGCCCGGGTAGGGGCGGGTCTCGAAGGTGGCGGCGATCTCCGCGGAGATGGCGACACCGCCGAGCGGTACGTAACCGGAGTTGACGCCCTTGGCGAAGGTCATCAGGTCGGGTGTGACGTCGAAGTGCTCGGCGGCGAACCACGTGCCGGTGCGCCCGAAGCCGGCCATCACCTCGTCGAGGATGAAGACGATGCCGTACCGGTCACAGATCTCGCGGACGCCCGCGAGGTAGCCGGGCGGAGGCGTCATGATGCCGGCCGTGCCGGGGATCGTCTCCAGGATGATCGCGGCGATGGTGGCGGGCCCCTCGAAGGCGAGGGTGTCCTCCAGGTGCTGGAGGGCGCGGGCGCACTCCTCGGCCTCGGTCTCGGCGTAGAACGGCGAGCGGTAGAGGAACGGCGCCCAGAACCGTACGACACCCGCGGAGCCGTTGTCGGACGGCCAGCGGCGCGGGTCCCCGGTCAGGTTGATCGCGGTGGAGGTGGCGCCGTGGTACGAGCGGTAGGCGGAGAGCACCTTCGTACGGCCGGTGTGCAGCCGGGCCATCCGGACGGCGTTCTCGACGGCCTCGGCGCCGCCGTTGGTGAAGAAGATCTTGTCCAGGTCGCCGGGGGTCCGCTCGGCGATGAGGCGTGCGGCCTCGGAGCGGGCCTCGATCGCGAACGCGGGAGCGAAGGTGGCGAGCTTGCCCGCCTGCTCCTGGATCGCGGCGACGACGGTGGGGTGCTGGTAGCCGATGTTGGTGTAGACGAGGCCGCTGGTGAAGTCCAGGTAGCGGTTGCCGTCGTAGTCCCAGAAGTACGCCCCCTCGGCGCCGGCGACGGCGAGCGGGTCGATCAGGCCCTGGGCGGACCAGGAGTGGAACACGTGCGCACGGTCGGCGGCCTTCACGGCCGCACCGGCCGCGGAGTCGACCTGCGGAGCGTGGGAGGCATGGGAGGCATGAGGGGTCATGCGGCGAGCGTAGGTCGTGCGGTGAGCGGCTTGACATGGCCAACCTGTATGGCGTGGGGCGGTTTGGTGGGCAGGGTGTCGGGTCGGCGCGGCCCCGGCCACGCGGATTTCGCCGCGCGACCGGCGGAGGAGGAGCTGGGAGCGGAGGGCTTCGCGGAGACGGTGCGGGTGCTGGAGCGGCTGTCGGTGGCAGTCGACGCCGTGACCGACGCACAACCCACCCCGCCCAGCGCGTGAACCCGAGCCCGCCCAGCGGTTGAACCCGGCCCGTCCGGCGCTCGAGGACGGAACCGGCAGCGGACGGGGACCGGCACCCGGGCGGACTGCTGGGGCGTGACGTGCGCCGCTATTCTCGACCCGTCCGGCGTGTCGCCGTACGGGGGAGGTCGCACACCATGGAGAAGCTCGGGTCCACCGACCCGCAACGCATCGGCGCGTACCGCCTGCTGGGGCGGCTCGGCGCGGGTGGCATGGGGCAGGTCTATCTGGCCCGGTCCGACCGGGGCCGTACCGTCGCGATCAAGCTGGTACGCCAGGAACTCGCCGAGCAGCAGGAGTTCCGCGACCGGTTCCGCCAGGAGGTGCAGGCCGCACGCCAGGTCGGCTCGACGTGGACGGCCCCCGTGCTGGACGCCGACACCGAGGCCGCCGTGCCGTGGGTCGCGACCGGGTACGTCGCCGGGCCGTCCCTCCAGGTCACCGTCTCCGGGCGCGCGGGCGCAACGGTGGGGCCGGCCCCGGGAGCCTTCGGTCCGCTGCCCGAGCGTTCGGTCCACATCCTGGGTGCCGGGCTGACCCGCGCACTCCAGGCCATCCACTCCGCCGGGCTCATCCACCGCGACCTCAAGCCGTCCAACATCCTGCTGACGATCGACGGTCCGCGGGTCATCGACTTCGGCATAGCCCGGGCACTGGACACCGTCACCGACGGGGGCCTCACCCGCACCGGGGCGCTGGTCGGTTCGCCCGGTTTCATGGCGCCGGAGCAGGTGCGGGGCGAGCGGGTGACCGCGGCGTGCGATGTGTTCTGCCTCGGCTCGGTGCTGGCGTACGCGGCGACGGGCAGGCTTCCGTTCGGCGGGGCGGACAACGAGGTCCATGCGCTGATGTTCCGGATCGCGCAGGAGGACCCGGACCTGACCGGTGTCCCGGTGGATCTGGTCGACCTCGTCCGGGACTGCCTCCTCAAGGACCCGGCCGCCCGGCCGACGACGGACGCGATCCTGGAGCGGCTGGCGGAGGACGAGCCCGCCGAACCGTGGCTGCCGGGCGCGCTCCTCGCCCAGCTGGGCCGTCACGCGGTGGAGCTGCTGGACTCGGAGGACCCGGAGGACCTGGAGGACCTGGAGGAGCCGGAGGAGCCGGAGGAGCCGGAGGAGCCGGAGGAGCCGGAACAGCCCGCGGAACCGGCTGACCCGTCCGATCCGCAGGACGCGGTGCCCGCGGCGGCGGAACCGCCCGCCCCGCAGCCTCCGGCCCCGCAGCCTCCGGCCCCCCAAGCACCCGGCGGGGTCCATGCGATACCCACGGCGATCGGCACCTCAACCCCCCTACCGGGCCCTGCCCCCGCGTACGGCTACCCGCAGTTGCCCGCCCAGCCACACCCCGGCCAGGTACAGCCGTACGGCTACGGATATCCGCACCAGCAGCACCAGCCACCGCAGCACCCCGGTTTCGGCTCCACGCCTCCGTACGGCCCCCTCTATCCCGCCTCCGCCGCGCAGCCCGAACCGGTACGCCGCAGGGCGGGTTCGACCGTCGCTCTCATCTTGGTCGCCGTGCTCGTCGCGATCGGTGCGGGCGGTTCGGTGTACGCGCTCATGAGCGACGACGGCACGAAGTCCAGCGCGTCCCCGAGCAGTTCGCCCAGCCCGTCCGCGTCCGACGGCCCGTCCGAGGAGCCGTCGGACTCCCCCTCCGACGCTTCCCCGTCCCCCTCCGACGAGGAGAAGAACGGCGACGGCTCCATCCCCGAGGGCTACCTCGGTACCTGGTCCGGAAGCATCGACAACGCCGCCGGTCACTCGACCCGCGAACTCGTCATCCAGCAGGGCAAGGTCGGCCAGACCGTCCTCACCCTCACCGCGGAGGGTCCGATCGACACCGGCGGCACCTACCGCTGCGTCTTCCAGGCGGACCTGACCGACGAGCCGTCCCCCGACGGACCGATCCACATCGGCCCCTCCACGATCACGCTCGGCGAACCCATGACGTCCTGCACCCCCGGCAAGGCCACCACGCTGACCCTGTTGCCGGACGGCACTCTGCGCCGCGAGAACCCGGACACCGGCGAGAAGATCACGTACACGAAGACCGGCTGAAGGGTTCAGCCGAGCAGCGCTCCGGCCGCGTTGAGCAGCAGCAGCGTGTGGACGAACCTGCCGGGCGCCGTCGGCGGAAAGTGCCACGCCAGCGGCCAGGTCCGCCCGGTCAGCGCCGGGACCGGTACGTAACTCACGCACCCGGCACGCGCGTTCAGCTGCGTCACCCCGTCCGGCCATGCCTTGCGGGCGGTGCTCCCGGCCGGAACCAGGAAGTACACCGCCCGCCGCCCGTTCGCCTCGGTGACCACCGGGCCCGGCTCGCCTCCCGCCATGGCCTCCATCAGCGCGGCAAGCTTCCGCCCGTCGTCCCCGTCGACGCGCACGGCGTCGAATTGCACACCAGCTTTGCGGAGTTGGAATCCCGAGGCCGGAATCCAATCAAGGTTCAGTTCATGATTCGGCGCATTCACAGGGATATTCTGCGGCCGTTTCGCTAGCGTTCTCCCTGACTGACGAGGGGCGTCGCATACCCGTTGACCTGCGCGAACTCCTCTGAAACTGGGTTGATTTCGGTGGAGCCGAGTAGTGACCGGTTGAGACCGGTTGAGTCGAAAAGGGATCGCAATGGCGCGAGCAGAGAACAAGGAAACGGCGAGTCCGACGGTACAGATGGTGGCCGAGGTCGCCCGCACGATGCGCATCAAGCGGAAGTGGACCCAGGAACACCTGGGCACCGAAATCGGCTACTCGGCGGCGGCAGTCAGCGCGATGGAGACCTGCGCACAGCCGGCGAGCGACGACATGCTGGCGGCACTGGAACGGGTGCTCGGCGACGGCACGGGCATCTTCGAGAGCGCACGACGGTACGTACGGATGGAGAAGTATCCGGAGCAGTTCCAGAACTACGCGTTGCTGGAACAGGATGCGGTGAGACTCCAGTTGTACGCGACGCTCGTCGTCCACGGGCTTTTCCAGACGGAGGCGTACGCGCGGGCCCTGATCGGAGGCGGCTACCCGCCGCTGACCGACCCGCGGGTGGAAGAACTGGTCGAGGCAAGGGTGGCCCGCAAGGTGCTTTTCGACCGGGAGCCGGTGGCGCTGATCGAACTGATCCTGGAAGAGGCTGTACTGACCCGGGACATCGGCAGCAAGGAAATCATGCACGCCCAAATGCGGTATCTCGCAGAGTGTGCGCGACGTCGTAACGTGACGTTTCAGGTGCTGCCGCTGGACTGTGGACTGAGCGGCGAGCATGCGGGCGCCTATGGCGACATGAACCTCGTAGAAACCGCGGAACACGATCACCTCATCTACCTGGAGCCGCAGGAGGAAGGGAAGTTGATCACGGAGCCCGCAAAGGTGAGCACGTACGCCCAGCGATATGCAAAGATCCGGGCACAGGCCCTGGGTCCTCGTGAATCGCTGGGCCTCATCGAGCGGTTGGCAGGAGAACAGGCATGAGCAGCACCCTTCGGTGGTTCAAGTCCAGCTACAGCGACAGCGGCGGCGGCAACTGCATCGAGGTCGCCTTCGACTGGCACAAGTCCTCGTACAGCAACCCCAGTGGCGGTGACTGCATCGAGGTGGCCACCTGCCCCCACGCCGTCCACGTCCGTGACTCCAAGATCCCCGACGGTCCCACCTTCGCGGTCGCCCCCGACGCCTGGTCGACGTTCCTCACCTGGGCGGACTGAAGGCTCTTCGCAGGGTCTTGCACTGCCGGCCCCCACCGGCCACGGCCACCGCGGCACCGATGGGCGCGTGCGAGGAGGACGAGCGCGGCGCGGCCTGGGTGCTGCCGGGCGGGAAGACCCGGCCGGTGTACACGTCGGCGGTGCCCTTCGGCACGGGCTCGCTGGGGCTGCCGGCAGTCGGTGGAACGCTACTGGGCGGTGACTGGCAGCGGTGAGCGGGGGCGCGTGCAGGACCGAGTGCATCTGGCCCTGCACGCGCTTTCATCCCGGCCGACGCTTGCCGGGCAGCCGAATAGTCCTGACAAGCGGCATGTTCGCATACAACTCGGGCATTGCCGTCACCACAGGGCGCCCGTCCGGCCAGTCCAGCGTCGGCCGCGAAAGATGGATCGCGTGGCCCAGGTGCCACTCGACACCATCGCGAATCAGCGCACCCACCGCAGAAGCACCGGCGAAGTCCAGCTCCACGATCTCGGCGGCCGGCAGCGCACCGACATGATCAGCCAGCCCCTTCCTCGTACCGTCTGCGGCTGCCAGGCAGAGGGTCGGTACATAGACGTGCCGAGTCGGTCCGTGCGCGGTATTGACCATGAGCTGCGAGGCAAGCCGATTGCCTGCTCCGAGCGCGACGAGGGCGGACTCGTCATAGATCACCGCCGTCGACCCGGTCACAGGCCGGCCGGCCTCCAGGTCCTGCCAGACATTCTCGGCCCTGTCGTGATCATCGTCCGTGAGCGTCACACCGAAGTGCGTCTCGCAGTACGCCTTCGTCTCCTCGTACCGCTTCTGGAGTTCAGGCCGGGTCGGTGTCGCCCCGGCCAGTTCGGCGATCAGGTCACGCATGGTCAGGCCGCGCTCGCGGGCGAGAACCATGAGGCGGTCACGGACAGCGGGGTCAACCTTGACGGTGGTGTCGGCCATGACGAAAGTATACCGCCGGTATACCGCCTGGAGTGGGTCAAGCTGGATGGTCATGTCGCGCTTTCTCTTGGGCTTACCCGGCCCTGTTCCGGGCCGGGAGTTCTAAGTGGCCGGAGCCTCGGCAAAAGTGCCCAGGGTGGCCCGGACCTTGGCCCGCCCCCGTTCGGCGGCGTCCCGGAACCGGGCGTGTGCGGGATTCCCAGAGGGCGGCGCGCAGACTCGGCAGGCCTCCGAGTCCGCGACCGGCACGCCGCACTCCGGGCACTCGGCGCGGGGCGCGGGCGGCGCGGGCGGCGCAGGGGGTTCGGGCCGGGCGGGCATCTTGCGGGTCAGCCGGTCGCTGATCAGGCCCGGCGCCGTCAGCACGGGCGTGGGCAAGCCACTGGTCAGTGCCTCCCGCAGCTGGGCGTCGGTGGCCCCGGCCGCCCGCCACTCCTCGACCCGGGGCGCCAGCCGCACCGCCTCTGCGGTGCCGAGCGTGAGCCGGGGGTCGCGGCGGCCGAGTGAGAGCAGCAGTTCCGTGGCGGACCTGAGCTGTTCGGGCACGGAGAGGCGAGGCAGCCGCCGGACGCTTCTGCGCGCCCTCGGTTCCTCACGCGCCGGGGAGGGAGGTTCTTGTTCCCCCGTCTTTTCTCCCTGGGGGAGCGGGCCCGCATCACCGTCGTCCGATTCACCGGAGGCCTGATTTCGGCCAACTTCTTCCGGGGGCTCGGCATGCGGGGTATCGAACACTTCGTACACCGTCCGCAGCTCACCCGACGCCGGGTCCCGGCGGAGCAGCCGACGCAGATAGCCGGAATCCTCCAGCTCACGCAGGGCGTCGGCGATGCGCGTACGCCCCTCCTTGCGCTGTTCGGCGAGCGTCCGGATCGAGGCACGGGCGCCGTTCGGGAGGCTCAGGAGGTACACCAGTACGCCTGCGGCGCACCACGAGATGGAACGGTCACGCAGAAGCGCGTTGCCGAAAGTGGAGAAGGAACGCGTCGGCGCTGTACGGTAAATGTGTATCCGGAGCCTTACTCCTGGTGTCGAGCCCCCGGGTGTTGCTGCACCGCGGGGGCATTCTCACGTCTGAAGGTCTGCTGCGAATGTAATGCCACACACCGTCACCGGCGCAAATGCCAAAAGCGTTGGCCAGAGCCGGAGTTAGAGACAGCGGGGCGCCCTCTCCACACCGCCCCCGACCTGCTGCTTTTCACTTCAGGTGCGCTGCTTTTCAACGCCCGGAATTTTCTGCGATCACCGGATGAGTTCACCCCCGGGAGTGAAACTCACGCTCCGTCGGTGACACCCGCGACGTCCAGCGCCCGGAAAGCCAGCCACAACTCGTACCGCGCACTGGGCGTTTGGAGCAGTGAGCGCCGAAGTACCGCTTCGAGACGGGTGAGGCGCTTGCGGGCGCCCGGCACGGAGATTCCCAACGACGCGGCGGTCGGCGCCAGTTGGGCCTCGCACTCCAGCCAGGACCGGACCGTCGCCTCGGCCGCCCCGCCGTTCCGGCGGAGCGGTTGCAGTTGCTGGGCCGCCCACTCCCGAACGTCGGGGCGGCGCAGGATCTCGTCCAGGGAGCGGGCCCCCTTCGCGGGCTCGGCGGGACGGGGTGCGCGGGCGGGTGTGGCGCGGATCCGCAGCGCCAGGTCGAGTGCGGCCTGGTCGGCGAGCCGGTTGAGGTCGCGTCCGAGCAGCTCGCCGATCAACCGCAGCCGTGCGGACAGGGTGTTGCGGTGGA
This sequence comes from Streptomyces sp. NPDC005151, assembly GCF_053599875.1. NCBI lineage: Bacteria > Bacillati > Actinomycetota > Actinomycetes > Kitasatosporales > Streptomycetaceae > Streptomyces > Streptomyces sp. NPDC005151. Next base: position 25,947 of record NZ_JBSFYR010000015.1, read on the forward strand.
TCTTCAGATGCTTGGTCGCATGGGACGAGAACGCGAGCCAGGAACCCAGCGTCGCCGCCAGTTCCTGACTGCCGGGGTCCTGGCTGCGCCGGGGCAGGTAGGTGAGGAGCGGCCCCAGCAGGGCGTCGGCCCACCGCGCGCCCTCGGCGCCGACGAGCAGCGCCGGTTCCGGTGCCGAGCCGAACCGGGCGTGGCGGACCGGCAGTCCGCGGGCGACCGCCAGGGCATGGAACGCCTGCCGGTATCCGGTCGCCGTGTCGCTGAGCGGAACCTCCTCGCTCACGCCGACCACGCAGTCGTCCACCACGACGGCGACTTCGCGGCCGAGTCGCGGCTCGGTCCCGCCCGGGCCGGCGGGCACGACGAGGATCAAGTGGCGTGCGTACACCGGACACCGCACGATCCAGGACCGTCCGCCGGAGAGATCCGTGCAGACCTTCGCCACCTCGTCCCGCCGCCCGCCCGGGCACTCCACCACGCACACCTGGACGGGGTCCGGCAGCCTGGGCTTCAGGGCGCCCGCGACCTGGTGGGCGATGGAGAGCTGGCCGGTCATCAGCAGATGCAGCACCGCTTCCCGGCCGCGGGACTCCGCGAGGTCGACGCGGCGGCGTTTGCGTTCGACCGATTCGGCCGCCCAGCACATGGCCAGGGGCATCACCGCGTCGGCGAGGAGCGTGGCCAGCCCGTCCGGCAGCGGACGGCGCGTGACGACGGCGAGGACCGGGACACGGGCGTCACGGGCATCGGGCGGGCCGTCGAGAGGGAGCAGCAGAGCGGTGTCCGGGCCACGGTCGAGGGTGAAGGAGCGTACGCCGCGGGCCGTCAGTTCCCTTGCGCCGTCGGAGGCGAGCGTGACGGCTGCGGCGCTCGTGCGGTCCGGGGTCCGTGCCACGGCGTGCAGGACGGTTCCGTCGTCGTGGAGCAGTCCGGCCCAGCCGTCGGCGCGTCCCGACAGCCAGCGCAGCAGTTCCTGCACGCCACCGATGCGGGCCAGGCGGTGCATCCGCAGTATGTCGTCGGCCCGTTCCCACGTTCGCACAGGCCCTCCGCTCCGTACTCGTACCCGTCCGTCCCTGCTTACCGGTCTGACTGTGCGGACTGTTACCCCTGCGGTGCCCACACCGTGCGAATTGAATCTTACTGTCGGGTACTCGCCGACCTACAGTCCGAACGTGTTCCGCGGACGACATGGATGTCGGGGGATGTCGGGTGCCGTCCGTGGGCACAGGGGTGTCGGGGGACGGCGGGGTGAACGACGGCAGCGACCCACGGGGGTGATCGCTGTCGTCGGCCGCGCGTCGCCGGACCTCGGTCGATTGTCAGTGGCGCCCTCTAGCGTCGGACGCCGTCCGGTCCGACGGAGAGAGGCCCCGCCATGGAGTTCCGTATTGATCGCAGCGCACTGACCGATGCCGTGGCCTGGGCGGCCCGGGTGCTGCCCACCCGGTCGCCCGTACCCGTGCTCGGCGGGCTGCTGCTGGAGACCGACGGCGAGGTGTTGCGGATCTCCGGCCTGGATTACGAGGCGTCCGCCTGCATCGAGGTGGAGGCGGAGACCGTACGGGCCGGGAAGGTCCTGGTCATGGGGCGACGGCTGCTCGATGTGTGCCGGGTGCTGCCCGAGAGTCCGGTGGTGTGCGCGGTGGAGGGTTCACGGTTCTCGGTGACCGGCGGCAGCGCCCGGTTCGGGCTGTCCGTGCTGCCGCTCGACGACTATCCGGCGTTGCCGCCGCTGCCCGAGGTGCTGGGAGAGGTGGACTCCGAGGAGTTCGCCGCGGCCGTCGCCCATGTGACCGTGGCCGCGGGCCGGGACGACACGCTGCCGACCCTCACCGGGATCCGGCTGGGGCTCGACGGCGACACGATGACGCTGGCCGCCACGGACCGGTACCGCTTCGCTGTGCGCACGCTCGGATGGAAACCTGAGACGGCGGACGTCACAGCCGATGTGGTGGTGTCGGCGCGGCGGCTGACCGAGATCGCCCGCTCCTTCGGCCACTCCGGCATGGTCCGCGTCGCACTGGACGCCGGATCGGCCGGCTTCGAACTCGCCGGGATGCGGACCACGGTCCGCCTCCTGGACGGTCGGCTCCCCCGCCACGACAAGCTGTTCACGATGGCGGACCCGACGACCGCGGTCACGGACCGGGCGCCCCTGGTCGAGGCCGTCAAGCGCGTCGCGGTGGTCGCGGACGGCGACGGCCCGCTCCATCTGACCTTCTCCGACGGCTCGGTGATGCTTCAGGCGGGGTACGAGGACGATGTCGCTTCCCAGCGGCTGCCTGCCGTCCTGGAGGGCGCCGACGAGCTGACGGTCGCGTTCAATCCCTCGTACCTGATGGACGCCCTGACCTCGTTCGACGCGCCGGTCGTCCAGTTCCGCATGATGGGTCCCGGCCAGCGCGCCATGATCACCGGCGGGACGGCCGAGGACGAAACCGAGGGCGGCCCCACGCACCGGCATCTTCTGATGTCCGTGAAGCCGCTGGTCTGACGGCCTCCCCCGCGACAGGAAGTGGATCAGCGAACGGCGTCAGGCGGAGTCGCAGGGCGTCGGGAGCCCACTCCCGATCGCGGGGGAGGCGATAGGCGTGCCGACGGCACGGCACCGGTGTGTGACAGCGGTCCGGGCCAAGCTGCGCCCGGGGCACCCTGACGGTGACCGGCTCCACCGCCTTCGAACCGGTCGTGCGGGAGCCGGCGCAGAGGAGTGAACGTGCGGAGGGGGCCGGGGCGCAACAGCCGCCCCGGCCCCCTCCGCGTTGTCCCGTCCTACAGGAAGGAGTTGATCTCGATGGTCTCGGTACGGCCGGGGCCGACACCGATCGCGGAGATCGGGGCGCCGGACATGTCCTCCAGCGCCTTCACGTACGCCTGCGCGTTCTTCGGCAGGTCGGCGAAGGTCTTGGCCTTCGTGATGTCCTCGGACCAGCCCGGCAGCATCTCGTAGACCGGCTTCGCGTGGTGGAAGTCGGTCTGGCTGTACGGGAGCTCCTCGACGCGCTTGCCGTCGATCTCGTAGGCGACACACACCGGGATCTGCTCCCAGCCGGTCAGCACGTCCAGCTTGGTGAGGAAGAAGTCGGTGAGACCGTTGACCCGGGTCGCGTACCGTGCGATCACCGCGTCGAACCAGCCGCAGCGGCGGTCGCGGCCGGTGGTGACACCGCGCTCGCCACCGATCCGGCGCAGCGCCTCGCCGTCCTCGTCGAGCAGCTCCGTCGGGAACGGGCCGGCGCCGACGCGCGTGGTGTAGGCCTTGAGGATGCCGATGACCCGGCTGATCTTCGTCGGGCCCACGCCGGAACCGGTGCAGGCGCCGCCCGCGGTCGGGTTCGACGAGGTGACGAAGGGGTACGTGCCGTGGTCGACGTCGAGCAGCGTGCCCTGACCGCCCTCGAAGAGGACGACCTTGCCCGCGTCGATGGCGTCGTTGAGGATCAGCGTCGTGTCCGCGACGTACGGCTTGATCTGCTCCGCGTACTGGAGCATCTCCTCGACGATCTTGCCGGACTCGATGGAACGGCGGTTGAAGACCTTGGCGAGGAGCTGGTTCTTCTGCTCCAGGGCCGCCTCGACCTTCTGCTCCAGGATCGACTCGTCGTACAGGTCCTGGACGCGGATGCCCACACGGTTGATCTTGTCGGCGTACGTCGGGCCGATACCGCGGCCGGTCGTGCCGATCTTCCGCTTCCCGAGGAACCGTTCCGTCACCTTGTCGACGGTGACGTTGTACGGAGTGATCAAATGAGCGTTGCCGCTGATCAGCAGCTTGGACGTGTCCACGCCGCGCTCGTTGAGCCCACTCAGCTCGGACAGCAGGACCGCCGGGTCGACGACGACACCGTTACCGATGACCGGGGTACACCCCGGCGAAAGGATTCCGGAGGGGAGGAGATGAAGTGCGTACTTCTGGTCGCCGACGACCACCGTGTGGCCGGCATTGTTGCCGCCTTGGTAACGCACCACATAGTCCACGGATCCACCGAGGAGGTCGGTGGCCTTTCCCTTGCCCTCGTCACCCCACTGAGCACCGAGCAGCACAAGTGCGGGCACAGGCGTACACCCCTTCCGGGCGGGGCATGTCCAAGGTCAGGGGCCGTACGTAAACGCCGTACATGCCGTACGACGATGTACGACGAAGCCTGAACCGTCGAACCGGGTGCCCCGGAATAGACGAAGCCCCTGGCGCAATAGCGCAAGGGGCTCTTGCACCAAGATGCTACCCGAGGAAGGACCGAGGTGTCGGCTGCCCAGCCCCCCGGCAACGGTACGCACCAGCTGCTGGTGGTCATCGACCCGGTCGCCCGCCGGACCGACGGCGAGTCCGTCCGGATCGCGAAGGACGTGCTGAGCGCCGGTTCGCACGCCAAGATCTGCCTCCCGGACAGTCCGGAGGAGTTCGCGCGGGCCTTGTCCCGCCGGGGCACCAGGCGGCCGGTGGTCGTCGGCGACGACCGGGCGCTGCTGCGCGCCGTGACTCTCCTGCACCGGGAGCGGGAGCTGGCCGGTGCAGCGCTCTCGCTGGTCCCGGTGGGCGCCGCGGCCGCGCTGGAACTCGCGCATTCGCTCGGCGTGCCCCTGGGCGCGGTGGCCGCGGCGCGCGCGGCACTGGACGGGGCGGTGCGCCGGCTCGACCTGCTGGTCGACGACAGCGACGGTGTCGTCCTGGGCGCCCTGCGCATCCCCGCCCTGTCCGCGGTACCGGGGACGGCGGCGGCGCACACCGGTGTCACGGCGGTCTGGGACACCTGCCGCTCCCTCGTACGGACCCTGGTCCGCCCCGCCCCGTCGCCGGCCACGCCCGTCCCGACCCGCACCCATCGGCTGCGGGTCGAGGTGGACGGCGTGCTCCTGAACGATCTGGACCGGCCGGTCGAATCGGTGACGGTGAGCGCGCAGGGTGGTGACGGGGGTCTGGCGGACGTGGTGGTCCGGACGACGACCGGCGAACCGGTGACCGCGGAGGCGAAGGCGGTCACGGTCTCCGGCGCGGACTTCCGCTACCGGGCGGACATACAGGTCGGCGGCCCGGTCCGGACGAGGACGTGGACGGTGTGGGCGGGTGCGTGGGGGCTGATGCTGCCGGTGGCGGCGGAGAGCGGATGATCCCCGCACCGGGGGCGCGCACGTGAGGGTTCAGGGGACGTGTCGCACCTGCCGCGGCCTGCGCGACCGGCCTCTGACACACCGAGCGCGGGTGCGGAAAGAGGCGCACCCTGGTAGCAGGTCCTGGAGGTGTTCGCCATGATGAAAACCGCTATCGGATGGCACATCGAGCTGGAATTCGAGGAAGACAACCACCGCACCCGTGCCGCCGCCCTGGTACGGCTTCCCGACGGGAACGAGGTACGTGCGCACGGATACGCCAGCCGCCACCCCTCCGACTCCCAGCAGCCGAGGGTCGGCGAGGAGATCGCGGGTGCCAGAGCACTGAACGAACTCGCCATGACCCTGCTGACCAAGGCGCACGACGAGATCGACCAGGCGTCCGGCCGGACGTCGCACCCGCTGACCTGAGCCGTTCCGAGCCGAGGCCCAGGACCCAGTACCCCGGGCCTCTTGCCCAGCTCTTCCGTTTTGCCCAGTGCCCCTCCCGGCAAGCTTTGCCGGTCACGGCACTAGCTCTTCCGTTCCGGGAGGTCGAACTTCTTGCGGTAGTCGCGCCAGCGGTCCATCATGCCGACCAGTTCCGTCTGCAGGAACTCGAAGAACTCCGCAGTCTCCGCGAGCCGCGCACCGGCAGGCGTGTCCGGGCCGAGGGTCTGTGCGCCCTCCCTGAGGGCGTGCTCCCAGCGGGTCAGGACCCGGTCGCGGCTGGCAAAGGTGGCGTACCAGATCTCGTTGTGCAGGCGGTAGCGGTCCCTGCGCGAGCCCGGGTCGCGTTCGCGGCCGACCATGCTGACCTGCGTGAGGTAGTTGATCGCGCCGGAGACCGCGGCCGGGCTGATCCGGAGCTGCTCGCTGAGCTCCGCCGAGGTCATGGAGCCGTCATCGTCCGCGAGCAGCGCCGCGAAGACGCGGGACGCCATCCGCTGCATGCCCGCCTCGGTCATCTCGGCCGCGAAGCGCTCCACGAACCGCGACACGGCCTCCTCGTCGCGCGCGTGCTCGGGCTCCGGCTCGCGCTCACGCCCGTCCGCGCCGGTTTCGCTGCTCATCGCCCCATCGTCTCCCCTGAATTTCCTGCGGGTTCCCCGGCCCTGGGCCACACCCCGACTTTATACGCTTCCTTAACTTCACAAGTTTGTGAAAGTAGCGTACGTTCAGAAACATGACGAAGGCAATCACCGTGGCCGGACTGCACAAGTCGTTCGGGCGGACACACGCGCTGGACGGCCTCGACCTCGCGGTCGAGACCGGTGAGGTTCACGGCTTCCTCGGGCCCAACGGTTCCGGGAAGTCCACCACCATCCGGGTCCTGCTGGGCCTGCTGCGGGCCGACTCCGGCGCTGTCCAGCTGCTCGGCCGGGACCCCTGGAACGACGCGGTCGAGCTGCACCGGCGGGTGGCATACGTCCCCGGTGACGTCACCCTGTGGCGCAACCTCTCCGGCGGCGAGGTGATCGATCTGTACGGCCGGCTGCGCGGAGGCCTCGACCCGGCCCGCCGGGCCGACCTCATCGAGCGGTACGAACTCGACCCCACCAAGAAGGGGCGTACGTACTCCAAGGGCAACCGGCAGAAGGTCGCCCTCGTCGCCGCGTTCGCCTCCGACGTGGATCTGCTGATCCTCGACGAGCCGACCAGCGGGCTCGACCCGCTCATGGAGGAGGTCTTCCAGAGCTGCGTCGCCGAGGAGCGCGAGCGCGGACGGACGATCCTGCTCTCCAGCCACATCCTCAGCGAGGTCGAGGCGCTCTGCGACCGGGTGAGCATCATCCGGCAGGGACGCACGGTGGAGACCGGTTCCCTGGCGGACATGCGGCACCTGACCCGTACGAGCATCACCGCCGAACTGGCCGGCGCGCCCAACGGGCTCGCGCACCTGCCCGGCGTGCACGACATCGACATCCAGGGCATGCGGGTCACGCTCCAGGTCGACACGGACAAGCTCGACGCCGTCCTCAGGTCGCTCACCGCGTCCGGTGTACGGTCGCTGACCAGCACCCCGCCCACGCTGGAGGAACTCTTCCTGCGGCACTACGCCGCGGACACCGACGAACGGGCGGGGGTGACGGCGCGATGACTGCCGTAACCGTGCCCGCGACCCGTGCCGGACGCCCCGCCCGGGGCGGGCAGCTCACCGGCACCGGAACCCTGCTCAGGCTCGCGCTGCGACGCGACCGGATCATGATGCCGATCTGGGTGATCGTGCTCGGCGGGTCGTTCTCCTCCGTCGGGAAGTCCTTCTCCTCGCTGTACGACACCGCGGCGCAGCGCGCCGAACTCGCCGCCTCGATGAACGCCAACAGTTCGCTGCGCGCGGTGTACGGACCCGTCTTCAACGACTCCGTCGGCGGGCTCGTCACCTGGCGCATGGTCGGCTTCGGCGCCGCGATGGCAGCCGTGATGAGCCTGATCATCGTCATCCGGCACACCCGCGAGGAGGAGGAGACCGGCCGCCAGGAAATGCTCTCCTCCGCCATGGTGGGGCGCCGCGCCCCACTGACCTCCGCCCTCCTCGCCGCACTGATCGCCGACGCCGCGCTCGCCCTGGTGATCGTCGCCGGGATGGCCGGGTCCGGAGCGGGCGGCGCCGGGGCCGTGACGCTCGCGCTGACAGTCGCCGGAATCGGGGCGCTGTTCGCCTGCACCGCGGCGATCGCCGCCCAGCTCACGGAGAGCGCGCGGCTCGCGAAGGGGCTGACGGCGGCGGTGATCGGCGCCGCGTTCGTCCTGAAGGCGGCGGGCGACTCGTCGACGGACGACGCCTCGTCCGTACTGAACTGGCTCTCGCCGATCGGCTGGGCGGAGAACGTCCGGGCCTACGCCGACGAACGGTGGTGGGTGCTGCTGGTGATCGGCGCGGCGGTGCTGATCCAGGGCGGGATCGCGTACACCCTGGCCGGGCGGCGCGATGTCGGCATGAGCTTCCTGCCGACCCGCCCCGGACCCGCGACAGGGCGGATCTCCACGGCGTTCGGGCTGGCACTGCGGCTGCAGCGCGGTGCTCTGATCGGGTGGACGCTGTCGTTCGCCGCGGCCGGCGCCGTCTTCGGCGGGCTCACCGGCGGGGCGGCCGATCTCGTCGGCAACAACGAGAAGACGAAGGAGATCTTCGAGCGGATGGGCGGACAGGCCGGTCTGACCGACGCGTTCCTCGCCGCGATGGTCGGGATGCTGGGGATGGTGGCCGCGCTGTACATCGTCGCGTCGGTGCTGCGGCTGCACGGCGAGGAAACCGCGGGGCGCGCCGAACCCGTGCTGGCGGGCGGGGTGAGCCGGACCGGCTGGGCGGCCGGACACCTGGTCATCGCCTTCGGCGGCGCGGCACTGATCATGGCGGTCGGCGGCCTCGGCCTGGCCGCCGGCTACGGCCACGAACTCCCGGCCGTACTGGGCGCGTCGCTGGCGCAGCTGCCCGCCGTCTGGCTGCTCGGAGGACTCGCCGTCCTGCTGTACGGCGCGCTTCCGAAGGCGGCAGTGGCCTCGTGGGGAGTCGTCGGGGTCTGCCTGGCACTGGGGTGGATCGGGCCTGCGGTGAACATGCCGCAGCCGGTGATGAACCTGTCACCGTTCAGCCACCTGCCGAAGCTGCCGGGCACGGAGATGCAGTGGCCGCCGGCACTGTGGCTCACGGCGGGCGCGGTGGTCCTGGTGGCAGCGGGACTGGGAGCGCTCCGGAGGCGGGACGTGCAGGGGTGACCGGGTGACCGTTCCTGTCCTCGATTGCCGGACGGGCTTGGACCGACCGGCAATGGGGGGTGGGTGAAGGAGCGGGGCTGGGGTGCGTGCAGCGCAAGGCGGAGGATTGAGCCATGGCGGAGCCATGGTGATGGACGACAACGCCGCGAGGTGCGTGCCCCAGCCCCGTGACGCCGCCCCCCAATTGCCGGACGGGCTTGGTGTTCAAGCCCGTCGAGGCGGTCCCCCATGGCCCCCAGCCATGGGGGAGATCGAGGACACCGCCGGCCCGCAGCCGCCCTGCGGACCGGGGTGCTGAGTGGAAAGCTTCCGGTCACAGCTCCACGCGCAGTTCCTTCAGGCCCCTGATCACGTAGCCCGGGTTCCACTCCGGCTCGGCCGCCAACCGCATCCGGGGTGCCCGGCGCAGCAACTCACCGAAGGAAGCAGCGAGTTCGACTCGGGCGAGTGGCGCGCCCAGGCAGAAGTGGATGCCCGCACCGAAGGTGATGTGGGGGTTCTCCTGCCGGGACAGGTTCAGCGTGTCCGGGTCCGCGAAGCGCGCAGGGTCGCGGTTGGCGGAGCCGAAGAGCAGGGCCACCTCGGAGCCGCGCGGAATGACCGTGCCGTCGATCTCGATGTCGTCGAGGACCCAGCGCTCGAACATCTGCAACGGAGTGTCGTACCGCATCAACTCCTCCACGGCCGTGGGCAGCAGCCCGTGGTCGGCGCGGAGGGCCGCCAGCTGCTCGGGGTGACGCAGCAGCGTCCACCAGCCGTTCACGGTGGTGTTGACCGTCGCCTCGTGGCCCGCGTTCAGCAGCAGCACACACGTGGAGATCATCTCCTGCTCGCTGAGCCGCTCCCCTTCGTCGTGCGCGGCGATGAGCGCGGAGATCAGATCCGTACCGGGGTTCTTGCGGCGCTCCGCGATCAGCTCCCGCAGGTACGCGGAGAAGTCCACCGAGGCGCGGACGGCGGCGCTCGCGGTCTCCTCGGACGGGTTCAGTTCGAACATTCCGCAGATCGCCGCCGACCAGGGCCGCAACGGCCCGCGGTCGGACTCGGGGATGCCGAGCATCTCGGCGATGACGGCGACGGGCAGCGGTTCGGCGACCGCGGCGAGCAGGTCGCCGCCGCCCGCCTCCACAAAGCTGTCGACCAGCTCGGCGGCGAGCCGCCGCACCGTCGGGACGAGCTGCTCGACCGTGCGCGGGGTGAACGCCTTCGAGACCAGGCGCCGGATCCGGGTGTGGTCGGGCGCCTCCAGGTCGAGGATCCCCTGCCCGTTGAGGGTGGTGAAGGGCTCATGCGCGGCGGGCGGCGGCGTACGGCCGAACTCCTCGTGCGTGAAACGGTGCAGATACGTCCGGCCCAGGCGCCGGTCCCGCAGCAGCGCGGACACATCGGCGTAGTGCGGAACGAGCCACTGGTTCGTGGGCTCGAACCGGTGCACCCGGCCGTCGGCCCGCAGCGATGCGTACGCGGGGTACGGGTCGGCGACGAACGCCGGTGACCAGGGGTCGAACGAAGCGGTGGCGGCGAGCTGCGGAGACTGGTGCATGAACCGACGCTAACCCGACCGGTCGGTTCAGAGGCTGTCGGGCTACCTTCGATCGGGAAGCGGGCGGGGCCTGGAGCGTGCGTGCCAGGGCACGACCGCCCGATCAGAGGTGGCCCGACAGCCTCTCGGTCACGGGCGGCCCTGAAGGGAAGCAGGAAGGTCAGGCGGGGGTGACCAGGCGGGCCTCGTACGCGAACACCGCGGCCTGCGTGCGGTCCCGCAGCCCGAGCTTCACCAGGATCCGGCTCACATGCGTCTTGATGGTGGACTCGGCGACCACCAGATGCGAGGCGATCTCCGCGTTCGACAGCCCCTGCGCGATGAGGACGAGCACCTCCGTCTCGCGCTCCGTCAGATCGCCGATCTGAGCCAGCGCGGGTGACCGCGGGGTACCGGCGAGCCGCGAGAACTCGGTGATCAGCCGCTTGGTGACGGTCGGCGCCAGCAGCGCTTCCCCGGCCGCCACCACCCGTACACCATCGGCGAGCTGGCGCGCGGAGGCGTCCTTCAGCAGGAAGCCGGACGCCCCGGCACGCAGCGCCTGGTACACGTACTCGTCGAGGTCGAACGTGGTCAGCACCAGCACCTTGGCGGCCGCGTCGTTGGCGACGATCTCGCGGGTCGCCTCGATGCCGTTGAGCTCCGGCATCCGGATGTCCATCAGGACCACGTCGGGCCGGAGCGCTGCGGCCTGGGCGATGGCCTGCCGGCCGTCGACCGCCTCGCCGACGACCGCGATGCCCGGCATCGCGCCCAGGAGCACCGAGAAACCCTCGCGGACCATCATCTGGTCGTCGACGATCAGGACACGTATGTCGTTCATGAGGTCTCGCTCTGCGTCGGTTCCTGGGCCAGGGGTACGGGGATGAACGCGGTGATCTCGTAACCGCCGTCCGCGGCCGGCTCGGCGGTCATCTCGCCGTTCAGCATCGCGACCCGTTCCCGCATCCCCGTGATCCCGTGCCCGGCACCCTGCGACGGTTTCACCGGACCGGTCGGCGGACCGTTGACGACCCGCAGCCCGAGCCCGCCCAGCACATAGCCGATCTCGACCTTGGCAGTGGCGCCCGGGGCGTGCCGCAACGTGTTGCTGAGGGCTTCCTGGATGATCCGGTACGCCGACAGCTCGACACCCTGCGGCAGTTCACGTACCGCGCCGGTGATCGTCTTCTCGGCCACCAGGCCGGCGTCGGCCACGTTGGCGAGCAGTGCGTCGAGTTCGGCGAGGGTGGGCTGCGGTGCGTCCGGCGCCTGGTAGTCCTCGGCCCGTACGACGCCGAGAACCCGGCGCAGTTCGGTGAGGGCGGCGACGGCGTTCTCCCGGATGGTGACGAAGGCCTGCTCCAGCTCCGGGGGCGGGTTCTCCACCCGGTACGGGGCCGCCTCGGCCTGGATCGCGACGACCGACATGTGGTGGGCGACCACGTCGTGCAGCTCACGGGCGATGGTGGTGCGCTCCTCCAGCAGCGTGCGCCGGTCGCGTTCCACGGCGGTGACGGTGCGCTGCACGGTCACCTCACGCTCCGCTTCCCGGCGGGTCTGCACGACGGTCACCACGAGCAGCGCGAACGCGGAGGTCACGGCCATGGGCGCGGTGGTCGTGGAGGGGTGCCAGCCGATGTTCTCCATGACGATGCCGAGCATCACGGTCATCACCCACATCCAGGCCGCGGTACGGGGCCGGGTCCGGGCGGCGACCACGACGAGCACCACCAGATGGGCGAGGAACATGCTCGGCACCCACGGCCAGCCATCGCCGCCGAAGGTGGCTGCCACCGGAGTGAGCCCCATCGACATCCAGAACGCGCCGACCGGCCGGACCAGGGTCATCACGACGGCTACCGCCGGAAGCAGCCCGGTCAGGATGATCTCGATCCCGAGCGGCCTGGCGCCGTCCGCCCTGGCGAGGCCGATGAGGACCGTGATCAGCGCGGCCAGCCCGACCAGCGCGTGCGGCGTCCACCCGGCCCGCGCGCGCATCCCCTCGGACAGCAGCCGGGTCAGCGCCCGGCCGGTCCGCATCGGCGGCAGCGAACGGTAGGCGAACGCATCATGGAAGAGGTCCTGCCGCAGGCCGCCTATCGCCCCTGCGGCCAGCCGGAACTCGGGACTTCTGTTCTTGGTGGTCTCGGTCACGCCCTCACGGTAGGCGGCCCGGCGCGCGACGTCGTCAGCAGTGATACGGATCCTGCGGCATCCGTCGCAAGGACTACTCGGACCCACCCGGGCGGACCGGTCACGGCCAAGGCCGCCGCCACCGGACGGCCCCGGGACCGCCTGTCACCACGCCAGCTGCGCAATCTCCTCTGCCACCACCGCACACGCATCCGCCGCCGGATCGATCAACGGAAAGTGCCCGACCTCCTCCAGCAGCGTCAGCCCCACTGTCTCGCCGGCCTTCGCCGCCGCATCGACGAACGCCTCCGCGACCGCCTGCGGCACCGTGAGGTCAGTGCGTCCCTGCACCAGCGCCGTGGCGATTCCCGTCGGCAGCAGCACAGCCGGATCGGCGTACGGGCTCCTGGCCGCGAAGTCCTCTTCCCTTCCGAGCAGTTGACCCACCGCACCGGAGCAGACATCCAGCTCCACCGCCGTGGTGAAGTCGGCGATCGGCGCCAGGGCGACAACGCCGCGCAGCGGCGGCGCCGCGGGCAGCCGCCACGGCGACCCTTCCGGGAGTACGTGCCGGGCCGCTGCCCACAACGCCAGGTGACCGCCCGCGGAGTGACCGGTGACGACGATCCGCCGCGCATCGGCCTCCGGCAGTTCACGGGCCAGCAGTGCGGGCAGCGCGTCCATCGCCGCGGCCACATCGTCGAACGTCTCGGGCCAACGGCCCGCGACCGGACCGGAACCGCGCTGCTGCGGGATCTCGCTGCCGCACCGGTACTCGACATTGGCGACGGCGAACCCGCGCCGGGCCAGAAAGTCCGCGAACGGCGACATATGCTGCCGGTCGTACGGCGCCCGCCACGCACCGCCGTGCAGAAGGACCACGACGGGCGCCCCGGCCCGCCCGTCCCGCGGGGCGTAGAAGTCGATCACCTGGTCGGGGTGGTTGCCGTAGGCGGCGGTGGCGTCGGGGGCGACAGCCGGATGCGAGAACGCCGACTCGGTCTCGACTGCGTCCCGATCACGCGCGGCGGAATCCGACATGCTGCTCCAACCATCCGACAGAGGTGCCCAACTGGCCTGACCAGCGGGGACGGTATCAGCACGGGACCCCGCGTCCCCACGGGGACTGACCGTGGGGACGCGGCAGGTGTCACACCCCGCCGAGCGGCCCGCTCACCACCTCACCCAGCACCCGCGCAGCCCGCTCCACATCCGCGAACCCCACGTACAACGGCGTGAACCCGAACCGCAGCACATCCGGCCGCCGCAGATCCCCGACCACGCCCCGGGCGATGAGCGCACGCATCGCCGGCTCGGCGACCGCCGCGTCCACACACCGCAACGACACCTGGCTGCCGCGCTCCCCGTGCGCCCCCGGGGTGACCGGGACGACCACGCCCTCCGGCACATATGCCCCGACGCACTCCAGGAAGAAGTCCGTCAGCGCCAGCGACTTGGCTCGTACCGCCTCGACCGGCACCCCGTCCCACACGTCCAGCGCCGCTTCGAGCGCCAGCATGGACAGGATGTCGGGGGTTCCTACCCGGCCGCGCACGGAACCGTCCGCCGGAGCGTAGTCCTGCGTCATCGCGAACGGGTCGGCGTGCGAGGTCCACCCCGGCAGCGGCGAGTCGAAGGCCGCCTGGTGCCGCTCGGCGACGTACAGATAGGCGGGCGAACCGGGCCCGCCGTTGAGGTACTTGTACGTGCAGCCGACCGCCAGGTCCACCCCGTGCGCGTCGAGCCCGACCGGCAGCGCGCCCGCGCTGTGGCACAGGTCCCAGACCGCGAGCCCGCCCGCCGCGTGCACGGCGGCGGTGAGACCGGGCAGGTCGTGCAGCCGGCCGGTGCGGAAGTCGACGTGGTTGAGCAGGACGACCGCGGTGCGCGGACCGACCGCACCCGGCACGTCCGCCGGGGCGACGGGGACGAGCCGGTGCCCGGTCATCCGGGCGGCGGACTCGGCGATGTAGCCGTCCGTGGGAAACGTCGTCGCGTCGACCAGGATCTCGTCGCGTCCCGCGCTTGCCAGCCTGCTCGCGGCGACGACGGCCTTGAAGACGTTCACGCTCGTCGAATCGCCCACCACGATCTGCCCGGCGGCGGCCCCGACGAGCGGGGCGATCCGGTCGCCTATTCGCTCGGGCGCGGTCCACCAGCCGCTCTCGTCCCAGGACCGGATACGCAGCTCACCCCACTCGCGGGTGAGGACCTCCTGCATCCGGGCGGGTACGTGCCGGGGCAGCGCCCCCAGCGAGTTGCCGTCGAGATAGACAGTGTCGTCGAGGATGAACAGCTTCCGCAGATCGGCGAGTTCGTCGGCGGCGTCGAGTGCCGCGGCCCGCGCGGCGAAGGTCTCAGACATGGCTGCGCGCCGTCCACAGCTCCGGGAACACGTTCTTCGTGGCGCGTTTTTCCAGCCACGCGACCCCGGCGGAGCCGCCGGTGCCGGTCTTCGAGCCCATCGCGCGCCGGGTGGCGACGAGGTGGTCGTTGCGCCAGCGCCACACCAGTTCACCGACGTCGGTGAGCGCCTCGCCGAGCCGGACGAGCTCGTCGTGCCGCTCGGGATCGGCGTAGATCTCCGCCCAGACGGCCTCGACCTCGGGGGACGGCTCGTACTTCTGCGTCAGGTCCCGGCCGAGCACGGCCTGCGGTACGGCGTGCCCGCGCCGAGCGAGCAGGGCGAGCACCTCGTCGTACAGACCCGGTTCGGCGAGCGCCTTCTCCAGTTCGGCGTGGACGCGGGGTGCACCCCGGTGCGGTACGAGCATGGACGCGGACTTGTCGCCGAGCAGGAACTCCATCCGCCGGTACATCGCCGACTGGAAGCCGGAGCCCTCGCCGAGTGCGCCACGGTAGGAGTTGAACTGGGCGGGGGTGAGCTGGGCGAGCGGCGTCCAGGACGCGTTGAGCGCCTCGAGTTCCCGTACCGACCGCTTCAGCGCATCGCGTGCGACCGGCAGCCGGTCCTCGCGCAGGGCGTGCGCCGCGGTCTCCCACTCATGGACGATGACCGTGAACCACAGCTCCATGACCTGGGTGGTGACCAGGAAGACCATCTCGCCCGGGTCGTCGGAGCGGAGGTGCTGGAGGTGGGTCAGGACATCCGCCTGGACATAGTCCTCGTACGGAGTCGTTCCCGCGAAGTCCAGGTGCGGGGTGTCCGCACCGGTGGCTTCGGGGTCGGGGTGGATCGTCGACATTGCTGTCTCCTCGACACGAGCTTCCGGGTAGCGGTCCGCCCCTTCCGTGAGGTGATGGAGCTCCGGTCCCCTGTCCGCATCCTAAGCGGAGCCCCGCGAAAGGCGCAGGCCCCACAGACGGCGATACGTCTGCGGGGCCGTGAACAGGGCGCATGCGCCTGCTATCCCAGGATCTCGGCGGCGGTCGGCGACGAGTCGCGGAGGAACGTCGAGCAGCGCTCGTACTCCTCCTGCTCACCGATCAACTGCGCGGCGCGCGCCAGGGCGTGCAGGGCGCGCAGGAAACCGCGGTTCGGTTCGTGTTCGAACGGTACGGGCCCGTGGCCCTTCCAGCCGGCCCTGCGGAGCGCGTCGAGGCCGCGGTGGTAGCCGGTGCGGGCATAGGCGTACGACTCGATGACGCGGCCGCCGTCGAACGCCTCGTCGGCGAGCTGCGCCCAGGCCAGCGAGGAGGTCGGGTACTTCGCGGCGACGTCGGCGGGGGCGGTGCCGTTCGCGAGCAGCTCGCGCGGCTCCGGGTCGTCGGGCAGGTGGGTCGGGGGAGGCCCCCCGAGCAGGTTCTCGTGGATGGACATGGGTTCAAGTGTGCCTGGCACATGCGCGTCGGGGGTAGCCGGGCGCCCCCGAGCGGTCAGGCCCGGTCCGGGTCCCCGTCCTCGTCCCGAGCGGGCTCCAGGGGAGGTGCCGCGACACCGCAGTGCACGGTGCATTCGGGACGCGCCTTGCTCTTCCGGGCCGCGGGCGGTGTCCGTACGGTCGCCCAGGCGATCACCGAGCCCAGCACCATCAGCCCGGCACACATCGGCATCGCCCGCCGGAAGGTCTCGGCGAACTCACCGGCGTCGCGGTACGCCTCCGGCCCCATCCCGGCGAGCAGCGGCAGCGCGGCCACGGCGATCAGGCCGGCGGCGCGGGCGGCGGCGTTGTTGATCCCGCTGGCCAGCCCGGCGCGCGCGGTGTCGACGGAGGCGAGGACGGTCGCGGTGAGCGGCGCCACCAGGGTGACCAGGCCGAGGCCGAGTACGGCGACGGCAGGCAGCACGTGCTGTACGTACGCGGAGACGGAGGCGTCGCCGGGCCCCACCCGCAGCATGAGCAGCATCCCGGCGGCGGCGAGCAGCGGCCCGACGGTGAGCGGGATACGGGGGCCGATGCGCTGCCCCAGCTCGCCCGACGAAGCGGAGAAGAGCAGCATCAGCACCGTGGTCGGAAGGAGGGCGATTCCGGCGCCGAGGGCGGAGTACCCGGCCACGACCTGGAGCTGAATCGCGGAGAGGAAGAAATAGCCGCCGAGCGCCGCGTACACGCAGAGCGTGACGATATTGACGGCGGTGAACTGGCGGGACTCGAACACCGACGGCGGCAGCATGGGGTTCGCCCGCCGCCGCTCCACCTGCACGAACGCCACTCCGAGCAGCACTCCGCCCACGGCCGCCCCGATCACGGCGGCAGACGCCCCCTGCCCGGGAGCCTCGATCAACGCGTACGTCACCAGGGCCAGAGCCAGCGCGCCGAGCACGGCCCCCAGCACATCGAAGCGCCCGTGCGCGTGCGGGTCCCGCGACTCCGGTACGTGCCGCAGCGCGAATGGCACACAGATCGCGGCGACCGGCAGATTGATCAGAAACACCCACCGCCACCCCGGTCCGTCGACGAGCCACCCCCCGACGAACGGCCCGATCGCGGCCCCCACCCCACCGAAGCCGGACCACAGCCCGACCGCGCGCGCCCGGTCGTCCGGGTGAAAACTGGCCTGGATCAACGCCAGCGACCCGGGCGTGAGGAGCGCCCCGCCCACCCCCTGAAGGGCCCGGGCCGCAATCAGCACGACAGCATTCGGCGCGACGCCGCACAGCAGTGAGGCGGCAGCGAACCACACCACTCCCATGACGAACACCCGCCGCCGCCCGTACCGGTCCCCGAGCGCCCCGCCGAGCAGGATCAGCCCGGCAAGGGTCAGCATGTAGGCGGTGACGGTCCACTGGAGAGCGGCGAGATCGGTGCCGAGGTCCTTGCCGATACGGGGCAGGGCGACGTTGACGACGGTGGAGTCGACCATGGCCATGGCGGACCCCAGGACGGTGGTCAGAACGACCCAGCGCCCGGGTGCGGAGGCAGCACGGATCTGACCGGCAGGTGTCTCGCCCATGCGAGCAGCATCCCCGGTCCGGGGGGAGGTGGCCAGTCCGGGGCGGGCACCTGCCGGACAGGGCGCCTTGCACCCTGTCCGGCCGGGATCAGCGCACCGCCCCCAGCGCCCTGATCAGCGCCTCGACGCCCGCCTCCACCTTGCTGCGCGGGCACCCCACGTTCAGACGCAGGAAGCCCTCCGCGCCGTACACCGCACCCGGCATGATCGCGACCTTCTCGCGTTCGATCAGCGCCCGCTGCAGCGCCTCGTCGTCCACACCCAGCGGGCGCAGATCGATCCATGCCAGGTAACCGGCCTGCGGCGGTTCCCAGGACAGTTCGGGAAAGGCCGTGTTCAGGCGTTCGGCGACCAGTGCCAGGTTGTCGCGGACGTACGCCCGGACCGCGTCCAGCCACTCCCCGCCCTCCCGGTACGCGGCTATGTGCGCGGTCAGCGACAGGACTGCCGGGGAGGCGAGCCCCTCTGCCGTCTCCATGCGCCGCAGGAACTCCGTCCGGTCCGCCGGGTCGCCGATGATGCCGTACGAGCCGGTCAGCGCCGGGAAGTTGAAGGACTTCGAGGCGGACGAGATCACCGCCCAGCGGCCCCCGCCCGCGCCCGCCACTCGCGCCCACGGCACATGCCGATGGCCCTCGTGCACGAAGTCCGCGTGGATCTCGTCGCTGATCACCGCGACCCCGTGGCGCGCCGCCAGCGCCGCCGTCTCGACAAGCTCCGGCTCCGTCCACACCCGGCCGGTCGGGTTGTGCGGAGAGCACAGCACCAGCACCTTCGCGTCGGGGCGCGCCAGCTCCCGCTCCAGCGCCTCCGTGTCGCCCACCGGCACCCCTCGCAGCTCCCGGCCGAGACCGGTGATCGCCTTGCGGAAACCGTCGTACGTGGGGGTGTGGACGACGACGCCGTCGCCCTCGGCCGTCCACATCTGGAGAAGCTGCGAGAGCTGGCTGAGCACCGACGGGGCGTAGACCAGCCGGCCGGTGTCCAGCTCGGTGCCGTACCGGGTCCCGTACCAGTGCGCTATCGCCGACCGGAAGTCGTCCTGCTGCCAGCTGGTGTAGCCGAGGACGCCGTGGTCGAGGCGGGTCCGCAGCGCGGTCAGCACCTCCGGGGCGGTCTCGAAGTCCATGTCGGAGATAGTGAACGGGAGGAGCCCGTCGACCCCGAACCGGTCGGCGACTCCGTCCCACTGGACACACCAGGTGCCCCTGCGGTCGACGACGGTGTCGAAGTCATAGCCTGCGCGCGCCTGCACCAGTGCTCCTTCTGCTCGTTCGCGGACGTGCCATGGGCCCGGCACCCCCAGGGAGTACCGGGCCCATGGCCGCTGTTCGTGCCTACTGCTACTTCAGCTTCGTGCCGGTGGACCGCAGGTTGGCGCAGGCCTCCGTGACGCGCTTGGCCATGCCCGCCTCGGCGGACTTGCCCCAGCTGCGCGGGTCGTAGACCTTCTTGTTGCCGACCTCGCCGTCGACCTTCAGCACACCGTCGTAGTTGCGGAACACGTGGTCCACGATCGGGCGGGTGAAGGCGTACTGGGTGTCGGTGTCGAGGTTCATCTTCACGACGCCGTTCTCCAGCGCGGTGGCGATCTCCTGCTCGGTGGAGCCGGAGCCGCCGTGGAAGACGAAGTCGAATGGGGACGACGTGCCGTACTTGGCGCCGACGCCCTCTTGGAGGTCCTTCAGCAGCTCGGGACGGAGCACGACGTTGCCCGGCTTGTAGACGCCGTGCACGTTGCCGAAGGACGCGGCCAGCAGGTAGCGGCCCTTCTCGCCCAGACCGAGCGCCTCGGCGGTACGCAGCGCGTCGTCGACCGTGGTGTACAGCTCGTCGTTGATCTCGTGCGTGACGCCGTCCTCCTCGCCACCGGTCGGGGTGATCTCGACCTCAAGAATGATCTTGGCGGCGGCGGCCTTGGCCAGCAGCTCCTGGCCGATGGCCAGGTTGTCGGCGAGGGTCTCGGCCGAACCGTCCCACATGTGGGACTGGAACAGCGGGTTCAGGCCCTTGGCGACGCGCTCGGCAGAGATGTCGAGCAGCGGACGTACGTAGCCGTCCAGCTTGTCCTTGGGGCAGTGGTCGGTGTGCAGCGCGACCGTGATGTCGTACTTGGCGGCGACGATGTGCGCGAACTCGGCGAGGGCAACGGCGCCCGTGACCATGTCCTTGTTGTGCTGGCCACCCAGGAACTCCGCCCCACCGGTGGAGATCTGGACGATGCCGTCGCTCTCCGCCTCCGCGAAGCCGCGCAGCGCAGCGTGCAGGGTCTGGGTCGACGTCACGTTGATGGCCGGGTAGGCGAACTTGCCTGCCTTCGCCCGGTCGAGCATCTCGGCGTAGACCTCGGGGGTTGCGATGGGCATCTGTCCGCTCCTTGGGATGTGCGGGTGTGCGTTGCTGGTTCCCTGACCTGGGGGCGACGTCATCGTCGCCCTCATCTTCCCAGACTCTCGCTCCGGCTCCACCCGGCGGACTCCCAGGGCGCTCGGGCCGGGCCGCTGGAGGCATACGACGAGGGCGGACGGTTTCACGTGAAACCGTCCGCCCTCGAAGAACAGCGCAGGTCAGGCCGGCGATCAGGCCAGGTCGAGGTCCGACACCGTGTACGCGTGGACGTACGGGAGACCTGCCTCGGCAATGGCCGGAGCCGCACCCCGCTCCACGATCGTGGCGACGGCGACGACCTCGCCACCGGCCTCGCGTACCGCCTCCACGGCCGTCAGCGGCGAACCGCCGGTCGTCGAGGTGTCCTCGACCACCAGGCAGCGGCGTCCCTTCACGTCCGTGCCCTCGATCCGGCGCTGCATCCCGTGCGCCTTCTGCGCCTTGCGGACGACGAACGCGTCCATCCGCTCCCCGCGCGCGGCGGCAGCGTGCAGCATCGACGTGGCGACCGGGTCGGCGCCCAGCGTCAGCCCGCCCACGCAGTCGTAGTCGAGCTCGGCGGTCGCGTCCAGCATGACCTGACCGACCATCGGAGCAGCCTCGCCGTCCAGCGTGATGCGGCGCAGGTCGATGTACCAGTCGGCCTCAAGACCCGAGGACAGGGTCACCTTGCCGTGCACCACGGCCTTGTCCTTGATCTGCTGGAGCAGCTCAGCGTGTACGTCAGTCATGGCTACGAGCTTAACGGCCTCCCCCACGACAGGGAGTGGGCTCCCCATCGTGGGGGAGTCCGTAAGGCCGCCCGCCTCAGGGCCTGCGCCAGCTCCAGGTCGTCACGATCTCCAGCGGGTCGATCGGGGTGACATAGCGCGGCGCGGTGTTCAGTCCGTTCGGCGGACCCGACTGCGGCTCCACGCAGACCGCCTCGTCCTGCTCGTCGTAGACGACGACCCACTCGGACCGGCTCTTCACCTTCAGTTCCAGTTGCTGCGGCCAGGTGAGCGTCACGTCGACCCCGTCGGGCATCCCGAAGCAGTCGTCCCACGGGCCGGGCAGCGGCGGGATCCGCCGGCCGGTCGGCAGATGATTCTCGCCCCGCTCCTCCTGCCAGGCGGCGTCGAAGCCGATCTGCACGTCGTCACCGCCGGTTCTGAGGTTGCGCAGGAACCAGGGGTGCCAGCCGGCCTGTGCGGGGAACGAGTCGCCGTACGTCTCGATGCCGAACGCGAGCGTGAGCGAGTCCTCGGCCAGTTCGAAGGTCTGGGTGACCCGGCCCGGATACGACCACGGCTCGGCCAGGTCGTAGTAGAAGGCGGCCTCGGTCCCGCCCTCCTTCGCCGTGAGCCACGCGGTGTCACGGCCGGTGCCGTGGATGGCGTGCGGCGGGGAGTTCAGCGGCAGCTGGTGGGGCACATCGCCGTTGTGGAACCGGCCGTTCTCGGTCCGCCCGCACCACGGCACCATGGGGAAACAGCCGTACCGCTCCCCCTGCCGCAGCAGTTCGGTGCCCCCGATCCGGAGGCTGCTGATGCGGCAGCCGTTGGCGGGGTCCACGGTCAACTCGGCGTCGCCGACGGACAGCCGGACGTTCTTCTCGCTACTGCTCACACGACGACACTACTGGCGCCGCTACCTCCGCCGCCGCAGCGCCCGGCCGACGACGACCGCGGAGGCAAGCGCGAGGGCGGCCGCCGGGGCCACCCAGCGCAGGGTGGCACCCGCGGTGGTCGACTCGGGCGACGGCACGGGGGCGTACCGGCCGCGCGGCGGCGCGTGGTCGACCTCCTCGGCGCTGCGCCCGATCATGGTCCGGCGCGCGTGCGCGGCCTCGGCGGGCGGGCCCTCGGAGACGGGGAACCTGTCCGCGGAGGGGTCGAGCGAGGGCGGCGGCACCGGCGCCTCGAAGACCGAGCCGGTGCCGGGGGGTGTCCGGTCGGAGGGTGCTTCGGCAGGGGGCGTGCCGTCGGACGGCGCCTCGGCGGAGGGTGCCTCCTCGGACGGCGATTCGCCGGACGGTCCCTCGTCGGACGGTGCGGAGGCGGCGGGCACTCCGCCGGACGCCGCCCCCTCGGGCTCGTCGCCCGCGCCGTGCGTCGCCAGAGTCTCGGTCACCAGCTGCTGCGTGAAACGGTCCAGCAGCCGGTACGCCGCCGCCAGCGCCGCCTCCGGTTTCAGCTCCACGATGCGGCCCTCGCCGCCCGCCGTGCCCGTGAACCCGATCGTCGTACCGCCGTCCGTCTCCGTCAGGCGGATCGTCAGGCCGAGCTTCGCCGAGCCGGTGCCCCGCGCCTCCACGCCCTCACCGGTGACGGAAACCCCTGCCCCGTCCGGCAGCGCGGTCGGTGTCAGCGTGCCGCGGTACGTGATCGTGTGGCCGCCGATCCGGACCTTGAGCCGGCCGGCCAGGGAGCCCGCGGACACGTCGGCATCCTGCTGGAGGCCCGGCACGCAGCGCGCGACACGGGCGGAGTCGCCCAGCGTCCGCAGCAGGGACGGGACCGGAACCGGAACGAACACCTCATGCTCCATGGAAACCGAGCCTACTCAGGCACGGCCGCCCCGTCAGCGCTTCCGCACCCGGAAGAGCCGGGGATCTCCCCCGGAGCGACACACCTCCGATCTCCCGGACCAGGCGTGCCCCCGCGCGCCCTCACGGCTCCTCCCAGTACCGCGGATGCACGAGCGTCGACGGCGCCTGCCCCCGCAGCCGTCGGCCCTCCGCATACCGGGCCGCCCGCGCCAGTTCCCCTTCTGTGAGGAACCGGAGTTCCGGCGGACGTGGAGGCAGGTGAAGGGCCGGAGGTCTCACGCCCGGGCGGGCGAGGACGAAGCCCCAGTCGGGGCGGCCCTGCGCAGCGTCCGTCGTGCGGTCCGGGCCCGCCGCGAAGCCGGAGAGACGCCCGCTGATGCGGTACGGGCGGGTCCGCAGGCCCGCCGCTCTCATGGACGCCTCGACCGTCCAGAACGTCCGGGGCCGGACGACGGGCGGGCCCGCGTGCACCACCAGCCGTCCGCCCGGCGCGAGGGCTTCGGTGACCAGGCCGTAGAACTCCGCCGAGTACAGCTTCGTGCTCGCCGTGATCCCGGGGTCCGGCAGGTCGGAGATCACCACGTCGTAGCCGCCGTTCGACGCCTCCCGCAGCCAGGTGAACGCGTCCGCGGTGACGGCGGTCAGCCGCGGATCGCGGTACGCGTGCGCGTTCAGCGCGGAGAGTGCGGGGTCGGTACGGGCCAGTCGGGTGACGCCGCGGTCGAGCTCGACGACCGTGACGCTCCGTACGTCCGGGTAGCGCAGCACCTCGCGGGCGGCCAGGCCGTCGCCGCCACCCAGGACCAGCACCCGGGCATGGCGCCCGTTCATCGCCGGATGGACCAGCGCCTCGTGGTACCGGTACTCGTCACGGGCACTGACCCGCAGCCGCCCGTCCAGGAAAAGGTCCAGGGAGCTGCGACCGGCCCCGGTGAGGACGACCTCCTGCACGTCGGTCTGCACGGCAACCCGCACCTGGTCCCCGTACACCGCACGCCGGGCCACCCGCTCGAAGTCGTCGACCAGCACCGTGGCGGCGGCCAGCAGGGCGATCACCGTCACGTTGGCGACGATCAGCAGCCACCGGGACCGCCGGGTCAGGTCCCGCCGGAACACCCACAGCACCAGCGCCCCGCCCGCCGCCGCGTTGACCGTGCCGGTGAGCAGCGCCCCGGTGAGCTGGCCGAGGACCGGCAGCAGGAGGAAGGGGAACGCCAGTCCGCCGACCAGCGCACCCACGTAGTCGGCGGCGAACAGATCCGCGACCGCCCCGCCCGCGTCCTGCCGGTCGACGCGCTGGATCAGCGTCATCAGCAGCGGGATCTCCGCGCCGATCAGGATCCCTATGGCGAGCGAGAACCCGACCAGCGCGAAACGTGACTCCCCCATCCACGCGAACGACGCGTAGAGCACGAGCGCCGAGCAGCCGCCGATCAGTGCGAGACCCGCCTCGATCAGCCCGAAACCCACGGCGGCATGGCTGCGTAAACGTTTCGCGAGCAGCGAGCCGACCCCCATCGCGAAGACCATCACGGAGAGCACGACGGATGTCTGGGTGACGGAATCGCCGGTCAAGTAGGCGGCGAGAGCGACCAGTTCGAGTTCGTAGACCAGCCCGCAGGCGGCGCAGACGAAGACTGTGGCCAGCACGAGGAACCGACCGGTCCGCGGTCGTACGGGAAGACGCGGCGCACCCCCTCGCAACGACACCTGCACCTGCTGGTCGATCATGATGCGAACGCTACGTCACAATGACGTCGCCGCCTGTCACCCACAAGGGTGCAAGTGCCGTGCACGCAACCGAGTTGAGGCGATTCAGGGCGCCACCACCGGCATCCGCACTCCCACCCGGGTGCGGGTCACCACCAACTGCCCCTCCTGCGGGTACGCGTGCCAGGTGCGCCACCGGACCTGGCCCTCCGACCGCTGCGCGAGCATGGCGGTGAAGGCGTGCGGGCTGCCGGGGAACGTACCTGCGAGGCCGTGCGGATGGTCGGTCACCAGCGCGAGGAGCTCCTGAGCACGCACGGCGAAGGAGCCCGCGGAGAGCGTCTCGACGCGCGCCGCGAATTCGTACTCCCAGTCACCGAGCCGTTTGGCGACGCCGAGCGGCAGCGGCGTGGAGCTGCCGGGGATACAGGCGACCGTTTCGGAACAGGTACCGCCGTCCTCTTCGAGAAGCACCTGGTGGGAGGCGCCGAGCAGACGCAGCTGCAATGGGGCCCCGCCGAGCTCGAGGTCGAGCACGGCCAGGGCTGGGAGCGGTTCACGCCCCAGCGCCCAGGCCAGGTCGGCAGCACGGGTGTCGGAATAGGCCGTCTGGAGGGTCGTGAGCATGGGTCGGCTCCGCAAAACACGCATGGACACATGGACAGGGGACGCCCCCGTAACGACGCACGTGGGGGGTGGGGAACGCCCGATCAGGTCCAACTGGGGTCCGAGGGCTGAATGTTCTCTCCAACGAGGGAATCATGAAGTACGCCGCGTCCACAGCGTTTTTGCCCAACTTGACGTGGTTTCCATCCCCTCGGGGGCCCGACGGTTCAACTGTTCACCACAAACGCGCTGCGCGGCCCAACAAAAAGGTGCCCGGCGGGAGTTCACCCGCCGGGCACCTTCACCACGCGGACCAGCTGCCCCGTGTCAGCTGCCTCCGCCGCATCCGCCCCCGCCGCCGCACGAAGAACCGCCGCCGCACGAGGAGCCCCCGCCGCACGAGTGACCACCGGAGTGGCCGCCGCTTCCGCAGGACGAGCCACCGCCGTCGCCGGCCGCCCACCAGCCGCCACCAGCGGCCGCACCACTGCCCGCGCCACCGCCCGCGCGACGCCGCCCGCTGCGCCCCCGGCCCGACTTCCGGTTGGCCGCCACCGCCAGCAGCAGCACCACGACGAACCCGACGACCACGGCCCCGATCAGCACACCAGGAAAGTTCTCCATCGACCTCACGTCCTTCCGTCCCCCGAAGCGAGGTCCCCCGCTTCCCACCGCTTCTCGCGTGAGTGGGGGATGCCCTCGGCCCCGCGGAGCCAAAGCAGACTTGAGCAACTCCAGAGCTTCGGCCCAGGATGGCGGGCATGACACAGGGACGACCGCTGCTCAACCGCCGCCTCGCCGAGTTCGGCACGACGATCTTCGCGGAGATGTCGGCGCTGGCCGTACGGACCGGCTCCATCAACCTCGGCCAGGGCTTCCCCGACACCGACGGCCCCGAAGAGATCCGGGAGGCCGCGGTCCGCGCGCTGCGCGCCGGGCACCACCGGGTGGAAGGTCGGCTGGGTCAAGCCCCACGTGGAGAGGTTCCGCCTGAGCAGCCCGTCGGATGCCGCGGAAGCGTGGCCTGCCGGCACCTTCATGCTGAGCACCCGCCCCGACGGCGCGCACATCGCCGTGACGCGGCACCCGGCGTCACCCACCAGAGGTGTCGTGGCGGTGCGGCCTGCGGATGACAAGGACAGCTGGTGGCTGCTCCACGAGCTGAGAAGCCGGAGCAGCGACGTCGCTCAGGTGGCTCAGGGCCGAAACGCCCGGGAGGTCTCCGCACGGGCCCTCTCGCGCCTGAGCATCACCTGGCCCGAACTGGGCACCCGCGCCGATTTTCACGCCGTGGCCGACCCGTTGCACGCCATGGCAAAGCAGTTGGTCTCCGATGTCGCGACACTGCATGACCTGAAGGACTCGCTTCTGCGCGACATCTCGGCAAAGGCCGGCGCTCTCCTGGAGCAGGAGGCAGAGCCCGACGAGAAGCACACGTATCCCCGCTCCGCGATCCCCACGCCGCGCGAGTCCTCGACCGGCCATGAGACAGGATGGCCCCCGGAGAATCGACGGGTGCCCGAGTGAGAACGGTGGAGACATGAACGCCAGGCCACTACTGAACCGAAGGCTGGACGGACTCGGGACGACGATTTTCGCGGAGATGTCGGCGCTGGCATCCGCGACGGGCGCGATCAACCTGGGCCAAGGCTTCCCCGACACCGACGGTCCCGAGGAGATCCGCGAGGCCGCCGTCCGCGCCCTGCGAGAGGGAAAGGGCAACCAGTACCCGCCCGGCCCGGGCATCCCGGAACTGCGCGCCGCGATCGCCGAACACCAACAGCGCTTCTACGACATCTCCTTCGACCCCGATACCGAGGTCCTGGTCACCGCCGGCGCCACCGAGGCCATCGCCGCCACCATGCTGGCGCTCCTGGAGCCGGGCGACGAGGTGATCGCCTTCGAGCCCTTCTACGACTCCTACGCTGCCTGCATCGCGATGGCCGGCGCGAAGCGCGTGCCGCTCACCCTGCGCGCCCCGTCCTTCCGCCCGGACCTGGACGAACTGCGGTCCAAGATCACTCCGCAGACCCGCCTCCTGCTCCTCAACACGCCGCACAACCCGACCGGGATGGTCCTCACCGCCGAAGAGCAGAGCGCCATTGCCACGCTCGCTGTCGAACACGACCTGCTCGTCGTCACCGACGAGGTGTACGAGCACCTTGTCTACGAGGGCACGCACCGTCCCATCGCGGCTCTGCCCGGCATGCGCGAGCGCACCGTCTCCATTTCATCCGCCGGCAAGACCTTCTCGTTCACCGGATGGAAGGTTGGCTGGGTCACGGCGGACGGACCGCTCGTCTCCGCCGTCCGGACGGCCAAGCAGTATCTGACCTACGTCAGCTCCGGCCCGTTCCAGTACGCGATCGCCGAGGCGCTCCGCCTGCCGGACTCGTACTTCGACAGCTTCCGCGCCGACCTGCAACGCAAGCGCGACCTGCTCGGCGACGGGCTGCGCGCGGCCGGGTTCGAGGTCTACCAGCCCCAGGGCACGTACTTCATCACCACAGACATCACACCCTTGGGCGAGAAGGACGCCTACGCCTTCTGCCGCGCTCTTCCCGAACGTTGCGGCGTCGTCGCCGTCCCCAACTCGGTCTTCTACGACGACCCAGAAGCCGGCCGCAGCCAGGTCCGCTTCACCTTCTGCAAGAAGGACGACGTTCTCCACGAGGCCACGAGCCGCCTGCAATGCTTGGCGTCCTGAACTCACGACCTCTTCGTCCCGAATGAGGTCCGACCAAGATCCCCACCAGCTCGATCGGAGATTGTGCAGGTCAGGCCATTGGTCTGGGCTGGTATGACGGGGTGCCGCGAAGCCTCGGGGGAGCATTCCGGCTCCCAGATGGCTCCCAATAATGTCCCTCAACCATTAGCGCTGGGAAGGGCCTACCGAGCTTCGTGGAGGCTAACGGTCTTGGGGGACCCTAGGCTGCTACATGCCGCGCAAGAATCATGCTGCCGCCGAGCGGTGCACCCGTACCTCGTGGGGCCTGACTCCTAGATGCGGCCTTGGTCTTGCTAGCTGCTGCTGTCCGGGGGCTGGATTTGCAGAGTACTTCGTCCGCTGACGCGTGCCCCTGGACCCAGCTACGCAGGGTGTCGGGGTCGACGTGCGGTAGCTCTGCGGCGGGTGGAACGCGCCTCCAGCGCGGAGGTGGGCTAGCGGCAGGTAAACCTCGGGATAGCTGTCGTCACCGTGTTTCGGAGCGCAGAAGCCTGCTGCGGCCGCGGTGGCGGCCCTCGCGTCGTCGGTCCTGGGGGGTGCTTGGGTGGCGTATGGTTGGGCCTACCGACGCGGGGTGGAGCAGCTCGGTAGCTCGCTGGGCTCATAACCCAGAGGTCGCAGGTTCAAATCCTGTCCCCGCTACTGAAGTGACATGAGGCCCGGATCCTGGGGATCCGGGCCTCATGCATGCTGTTACCGGCGAGCGCCTTCATCCGTGGCTGGTTGAGGGACGCACGGTGTGGTGTCCGGGGTCAGCCGAGGGTTGAGACGACGCTGGTTGGTCCCGCTGCCGCCCCAGAGGATGGCGAAGACGTTGTGGGCCTTGGCTGTGGCGAGTTGGCTCTGGGTCCAGTCGTAGTCGTCGGCTGCCAGAAGGTCCCCACGGTCGTCTCTCCTTGCGGGTAGCCGACGGGAGGCAGCGGCAGTGCGCGCACTGCGCTCCTGGCGGTCGACGCCCGTCTGGTCGTCGTCGTCCGCCTGGGATATGCGGCAGTAGACCGCCGCCGGCTCACCGGCGGCGCGGATGCTGGAGTTGCCCCTGGTGGGCCTGTTGCGTGACACGCGAATGAGCGTACGAACGAGGAGTCGGCTGGGATACCGGCGCCCCCGAGCTCATTGCCGCCGTCCGCGCGGCCAAGCAGTTTCTGACCTATGTCGCCTCCGGCCCCTTCCAATACGCCGTCGCCGAGGCCCTGCGGCTGCCCAACGCGTACATCACCGCCTTCCGCGAGGACCTGCGGGCCAAGCGGGACCTATTGAGCGCGGCACTCGCCGACGCCGGCTTCCGGGTCTTCCGGCCGGCCGGGACGTACTTCATCACGACCGACATCCGCCCGCTCGGCGAGAGCGACGGCGCCGCCTTCTGCCGCTCCCTCCCGCAGCGCGCGGGCGTGGTCGCGATCCCCAACGCGGTCTTCTACGACCACACGGAGGCGGGTGCCCCCTATGTCCGGTTCGCGTTCTGCAAACGCACCGAGGTACTGGTGGACGCGGCGGAACGGCTCCGCAAGGCATTCGCGCACTGACCGCCGTCGTACGGGGCCGGTCGTTGCATTCCTCGTTGCCTGCCGCTCCTCACCCGCCCGGAACTTTTGCACCGGAGGCCGCCCAGTCGCGGCCGTCATTCCGGTGCTTGGGCTTTCGGCGCGGGTTCGACTTCATCGTCGGCGCTGGGATCCGACTTTGGTTGCGGACCTGCGCAGCCGCTTGGCCAGCACCTTGTCCCGAGCCCTCAGCTGTCGCCCTGCCGCTTCCAGGACGGCCCCGGTGGCGGGGTGGTCGCAGCGCCACAGATCGTCGGCGGCCTGCTCCAGGAGGGGCAGCACCAAGTCCTCCTCCTGGTCCAGAAACGCGGCAAGCGCCTCGTCCGCTACGCCCAGCGGGCCCCACAGATGGTCCACGAGCCCCCATAGCTGGAGTTCCCGACCGTGTCCCTCGGGGATCTCACCACGGCCGACCAGCGCGATCGCCGCGGTCTCGGCGCAGCCAGGGACCTGGGAGGCCGCGGCTTTGCGCAGGACGGCGAGCGCTCTGGGCTCATCGAGTTCTGCGAGCACCGGCGCGGCGGCCAGGCGGCGGAGGGCCGCATCGGCTTCCAACCCGGCGCAGGCGTCGATGAGCTGGACAGCGGCCGGGCCCTGGCCCCGATGGCTGATCCATCCGGTGATCTCGGAGTGGGCGGCGTCCTGGTCATAGTCGAGCAGGGCGTCCAGCAGCGTCGGGGCGTCGGCGTCGGCCAGTTCGCCGATCAGCGGAGCGTGGACTCCCTCGGCGAGCAGGTACTCGCGCAGTCCGTGGCGTCCCAGTGGGGTGAGCCTGAGCCGTGTCCCGGGCAGGGGAGTGTCGTCGCTGTTTTCGGTGTTCCCCGTGATGCCGAGGATGTCGAGGAGGATGTGGTCACGCTCCCGGCCCGTCTCCGGGCCGGTCTCGACCTCCGCTGCCCGGTAGTCGGCGAGGACAGGGGCCGCCTGGTCGAGGATCTGCAGGAGGAACAGCTCGACCAGTCGTGCGTCCTGCTTCGGGAGGCCCTCGCGGAGTGCGCCGACGAGCAGCGCCGTGTCCAGCCATTCGCCGTCGGGGACCTCGTACAGTGCCCGCAGGACCACCGCTGCCAAGCCGTCGCCGTCCTCGTCCTGCATGCCCAGCGCGGCCAGCAGCACCGGGGGCAGGCCGAGGGCCCCGAGGTCGTCCAGGCCGTCGAATTCGTCCTCGAGCGCCCAGCACCAGAGCTCCAGTACTCCTTCGTCTCCCGCGGTGGCGGGCAGGCCGGCACCGGGACGGGCGGTGCCTGCGCTGATCTTCACCAGGTCCGCGTACAGAGCGAGCTGCCAGGGGCCGTCCAGGCAGGGCAGGTCGCCGGAGCTGCGCAGGCGGGCCAGCCGCTTGTCGCGCTCTGCGGGCCGGAGTGCGGTCAGCTCGTCGTCCTGGGCCCACAGCTCGAGTTCTTCGACAGCCAGGCGGCCCAGTGCGGGCTTGAGCACGTCCCGGGACGTGACGGCTCGTCCGCCCTGGCACCAGTGGGCCAGGCGGAGCGCAGAGGCGATCAGCGGCACCTTCCGGGCGGCTGCCGCGAGCTCCGCGCGCGGTGCCAGGGAGACGGGTCGCACCGGGACGGACTCCACGTCCAGGTCCTCGTCATCGTGGACCTCGCCGCAGGAACAGCGCCGCCCGCTGGAGGCGGCTTCAGCCGGCCCTGGTGCCGGGGTGGCCGTGGGCGGCCGCGGGTCCAGTCCGGCCAGTTCCCGGTCCAGGGCCCCGCGGTCGAAACATGCGGGGTCGAACCCCTCCTCGCGGAGCGTTTCGACCAGGTCGGTCCACGGCTCGGGGGCTGGTGCGCCGCGGTCCGCGACGGCGTCGAGTACGGCCTGCAGCCCCCAGGCGCCGCCGGTGTCCTCGGCGTAGGGCATGGCGCGGCGTCCACCGGTGCAGCGGACGCGCCGGTCGGGGGCGGACGTGGGGAGGGTCTTCTCCAGAGTGATCTGGTGCCGCCAGTCGTCGCCGAAGTCGTAGGTGTACTCCAGCCGACCGCCTTCGTAGGGCAGTGCCTCGGCCACGGACACGGACTCCTCGTCTGCGTCACGGCCGGGATCGCGGTCCAACGGCGCTTCGAAGTCGAGGAATTGGCGGCCGGAGCCGGGTTCGGTGAAGGAATGCAGGTGCGAGTCGTCCCAGCCGAAGCATGCCTGGATGATGTCGTGCAGGCAGCCGAGCGAGGTGTCGGCGGGCAGGGTGACCCGGCGCCAGACCGGCGGGCTGGTGTCTCGCAGGGCGATCTTCAACTGGCAGGTGGGCACGGGCTCGGCAGTCACGGTGAAAGGGTTCCCTCGAGGCGGAGACGGATTCCGGTAGCGGTACGGGGCCGCGACCGCATATGTGTCGCAGTCGTCCGTGGCGAGTACCGGTGCCATCTTTCCGCACTGCGCCAAGTGGGCGAAGCCATTCCTGACACGTCCTGTCCGCCCGCGCGGATAGTCTTGACCCGCCGAGGGCGCGCGGGGGACCCGCACCCTCCCGAACAGTTGCAGGAACGTGTGCCAGGAGTGGGTGTAATGGCGAAGGTCTACCCGTCGGCAGAGTCCGCTGCCGCCCGCACGGCCGGATCCGGCGAGTCGGCCGCGACCGAGCCGGCGGTTCCGGACCGGGAGCATCTGTTCGCCTGGTTGCCGGAGTTCGCCACCGGCGAGGCGGTGTTCCTTCCCGCGGATCCGCCCCGGTCGGGACGGGTGGCGTTCTGGTCGCCCGGCGGTGAGCCGCCGGACCTCGGGGTGGAACCCGGGGAACTCACCGTGGTCCGCCCGCACGGCTCGTCCGTACGCCGGGCCAGGGTGGTCGCCGCACTGCTGCCGGTGGAGCAGGCGCTGCCGCTGCTGACCCGCTGCCGGGCGCTCCGTACGGACGGCAGCGGGCGGGCGTCGGCCAGCACGGCGTTCTGGGGTGCGGCGGCCATGCTCGGTCTGGCTCTGGTCGCCCGCGGCCGGGTGCTTCCAGGGGTGTCATCGGAAGACTTCGACGCGTGGCGGGCCGGCCCGCTGGACGCCGAGGACCACGAGCGGCTGAGCTCCCTGGCAGCCGCCATGCCTCCCGAGGCCCGCGCGGTCGCGGTCCCCGGCTTCTCCCCCCTCGTGCTTCCCCCGGCCGAGCCGCTGCTGCGGGCCTTCCTGGACGCCGTGGCCGATTCCCTCACCCGCCCTCCCGCCGCCCGCCAGGTGACCGGCGGACCGGCGTTCGCGGTCCGGGCTCCGCAGTCGGTGCCCGGGCAGCGCGCCTGGGCGGCGGAGGTCGCCGCCGGCCGCGACGCGGGTCTGGCGGTGTCGCTGCGGCTGGAACTGGGCCGCTCGGACTCCATCCGGGCCGTGGTCCAACTGCGCAGCCTGGCCGATCCCACGGTGCTCGCCGACGCCGCGGACCTGTGGTCCGGCAGGGCCATCGCCCCCGAACTGTTCGGCCCACGAGCCCAGGTGGACACGCTGCTGACGCTGCGCCGGGCCGCGCGCGCATGGCCCCCGGCTGGACGGCTGCTGGACGCGGCGGCCCCGACCGCCCTCGATCTGTCCGACGAGGAGGCCGAGGCGTTGCTGGGCGAGGCAGCCGAGAGTCTTGCCGCGGCCGGGGTCGCCGTGCACTGGCCCAAGGAGCTGGTTCGCGAGCTGACCGCCGCCGGGATCCTGGAACCCGCACGCCGCAAGGGGACGCAGTCCTCGGCCGAGTCCTTCCTGTCCTCCGGCGGGCTGTTGGAGTTCCGCTGGCAGGTCGCGCTCGGAGACCAGGAACTCACCGAGGAGGAACTGGAACGGTTGGTCCAGGCGCACCGGCCGATCGTGAGACTGCGCGACCAGTGGGTGGTCGTGGACCCGGAACTGGTCCGCCGCCTGCGACGGGCCGCACAGGCCAAGGCGCCCTCACTGACCGCTGTCGACGCCCTGGGCGCCGCGCTGACCGGCAGCGTCGAGGTGGACGGCGAACAGATCGCGGTCACCGCGGGCGGCGTACTGGAGGAGCTGCGCTCCCGAATCACCGACCCCGAGGCCCGCACCGCGGGCGAGCCCCAGGGGCCGCCCAAGGCTCTTGTCGCAACCCTGCGCGACTACCAGCTGCGCGGCCTGAACTGGCTGCACCGGATGACCTCGCTCGGCCTGGGCGGCTGCCTCGCCGACGACATGGGCCTGGGTAAGACCGTCACCCTGATCGCACTCCACCTTCGCCGCCAGGAAGGACAGGAAGGAAAGCCCACCGCCGGCCCGACCCTGGTGGTCTGCCCCGCCTCACTGCTCGGCAACTGGGAGCGCGAGATCCAACGCTTCGCACCGGGCACCCCGGTCCGCCGCTTCCACGGCCCCGGCCGCGACCTGGCCGGCCTCGACGACGGGGCAGGCGGCGGCTTCGTCCTGACCACCTACGGGACCATGCGCCGAGACGCCGAACGCCTCGCGGGGCAGCCCTGGGGACTGCTCGTCGCCGACGAGGCCCAGCACGTCAAGAACCCGCACGCGCACACCGCCCAGGCGCTGCGCAGGATCCCCTCGCAGGGGCGGGTCGCGCTGACCGGCACCCCCGTCGAGAACAACCTGTCCGAACTGTGGGCGCTGCTCGACTGGACCACCCCCGGCCTGCTCGGCACGCTCACCTCCTTCCGCGACCGCTACGCCAGGGCCGTCGAAGGCGACCGCGACGAGCAGGCCGCCCAGCGGCTGGGCGCCTTGGTCCGGCCCTTCCTGCTGCGGCGGCGCAAGTCCGACCCCGGCATCGCGCCCGAGCTGCCGCCCAAGACCGAGACCGACCAGCCTGTGTCCCTGACGAAGGAACAGGTCTCGCTGTACGAGGCGCTGGTACGCGAGCTCATGGCCGAGATCGAGGAGAAGCAGGGCATCGCCCGACGCGGCCTGGTGATGAAGCTCCTCACCGGCCTGAAGCAGGTCTGCAACCACCCCGCGCAGTTCCTGAAGGAACCCGCGGGCGCCAAGCTGCCGGGCCGCTCGGGGAAACTGGAACTCCTGGACGAACTCCTGGACACCGTCCTGGCCGAGGACGGGTCGGCCCTGGTCTTCACCCAGTACGTGGCCATGGGCAGGCTTATCGAGCGCCACTTGGCCGACCGCGGCGTGGACACCCTGTTCCTGCACGGAGGCACCACGGTCAAACGCCGCGAGGAGATGGTCGACGCCTTCCAGACCGGCGAGAAGAAGGTGTTCCTGCTGTCCCTCAAAGCCGCCGGGACCGGTCTGAACCTGACCCGGGCCGGACACGTCATCCACTACGACCGCTGGTGGAACCCGGCCGTGGAGGATCAGGCCACCGACCGCGCCTACCGGATCGGACAGACCCAGCCGGTACAGGTGCACAGGCTGATCGCCGAGGGGACCGTGGAGGACCGGGTCGCCGAGATGCTCCGGCAGAAACGTGAACTGGCCGACTCGGTGCTGGGTTCGGGCGAGGCGGCGTTCAGCGAGCTGAGCGACAGCGAACTGGCTGAGCTGGTCACGCTGCGAAGGACGGGACAATGAGCAGGCGCATCCCGGCTCACAAGGAAGCCGCGCGCACCTTCGAGGCACTCCCTCCGGCAAAGGGCAGTCGCGCACCCTTCGCTGCATCCTGGTGGGGCCGCGAATGGCTGCGCGCCCTGGAGGAGTCCTCCCTGGACTCCGGCCGCCTTTCACGCGGCCGGACCTACGCACGCGGCGGCGCGGTCGGACCGGTCACCGTCGCCCCCGGCTCGGCCGCCGCCCCGGTGCAGGGCAGCCGCCGCACCCCGTACCGCTCCACGGTCCGGGTCGAACAGCTGACGGACCGGCAGTGGGACCAGCTGCTCGACATGATCGCCGAGCGGGCCGCCAACATCGCCGCGCTGCTCGACGGCGAGATGCCCGCAGGGCTCGCCGACGACGCCGCAGCCGCCGGCGTCCCGCTGCTGCCCGGTCCCCGGGACCTCGACCCCGAGTGCAGCTGCCCCGACTGGGGCTACCCCTGCAAACACGCCGCCGCCCTCTGCTACCAGGTCGCCCGGCTCCTGGACCGCGACCCCTTCGTGCTGCTGCTCCTGCGGGGGCGCGGCGAGCGGGAGCTGATGGACGAGCTCGGCCGCCGCAACACCGCCCGCGCCTCCGACGAAGCCGCGGTGTACGCGGCAACCGCGGGCGCGGGTCCGGACGCGTCCCCGGCCCGGACCGGCGATCCCGCCGGGCCCGCCTTCGCCTCACGCACCGAACTGCCGTCCCTGCCCGCCCCGCCGCCGCCGCCCGAACGGCCCGGCCGCGGCCCCGCGCTGGTGGACTCGGCCGTCCCGGAGCCCGGCGTGGACCCGGCCGCGCTCGAACTGCTCGCCGCCGACGCCGCGATGCGTGCCCACCACCTGCTCACCGGAGCTCTCGGCGCACAGCACGCCGACACGGCCCCACCCGTCCCGCTCACCGAATGGCAGGACGCCGTCCGCTTCGCCGCCGCTCACCCCACCCTGGAGGTCTTCGCCCGGATCTCCGCGAACTGCGGCCGCACCCCCCGCGAACTCGCTGCCGCCACCCGCGCGTGGCGGCACGGCGGCGCGGCATCCCTGGACGTGCTGGAGAGCTCCTGGAACCCACCCACCGCACGCATGGAACGCGACCGCGAGGCGCTGCGAGCGGACTGGGCCGACGGCGCACCACCGCGGCTCCGCTCCTGGCGCAACCGCTGGACCGTCGAGGGCCGCGATGCCCAACTGCGACTGGGCCGGGACGGACTGTGGTACCCGTACGCCAAGGACCGAGGCACCTGGTGGCCGGCGGGGCCACCGGACGCCGACCCCGCCGTCGTCCTGACTGCTCTCCTCGAAGGATGACACTCGGGGTGCCCCGGAGGACGTGCTGCGCGAGGCCGTCGCACGACTCAAGGGGCTCTGATCAACGGCCCGTCCGGCTCAACGGCCCGTCCGGCTCCGCCCGTCCGGCGCCGGCCTCTTCGGGTCCGAGCCGCGCTTCCTGCTGCCCGCGTTCCCGCTGCCGCGGGCGCACGCCCTGACAAAAACCCGGCCGAGGACGGCGGTCGTGGTGACCGTCGCCCCGGCCGGGCTGTCGTTCGCCTACGGGACGTATCTGCTGACGCCGTCCCGTAGGCGCTGTGAACGGCTGTGCGCTCAGGCGCTCGGCGCGTCCGAGCCGTCGCCCGACTCCTTGTCGGCCGGCTCCAGACCCAGCCGCTCCCGCAGCCACTTGTCGAACTCGATCGAGGCCCGCACCCAGCTGACCGTCGACGAGACGAAGTGCTCCAGGCTGACGCCCGTACCGATGAGCATCTGCGCCTCACCGATCAGACGGACCGAGGTCTCGGTGTCCTCTGCGCCCTCCTCGGCCTCGTGGGTGTGGGTGTAGACCTTGGGCCACAGGGTGCGGCGGTTCCAGTCGTCGATCGCGTCGAGGAGGACCGGGCGCTGGTCCGCAGCGTGCGGGCGGTCGTAGAACGTACGGACCGAGAAGACCTGCTGCTCGTCCTCTCCACGGAACATGAAGTACGTGCGGAAGTCCTCCCACGGCGCCGCGAGGTCACCCTCGTCGTCGACGACGTATTTCAGCTCCATCTGTTCGAGAAGCTGCTTGACGAGGTCCTGGTCAGGGACGACGGGGCCCTCCGGTCCTGCCGCCTGCGGTTCGGGCTGGCCCCCGAAATTCGGAATCGAGGACGGGTCGATGCTCACCGTGAATTTCCCTTCGTACGGTTGGTGCCATCCTCTCCCATCGCGGGCGGGGAATGGCAACCCCGGACTGGTCCGATCAGCTGTCGGCTGACATGATCCGCCTGTCGGGGAGGGGACCCGGGAGGGTCCGCGCGAGGGGATGTCATGGACGGAACACGCAGCAGGGCCGCCCGTTTCCGCTCCCCCTTGGTGCTCCTGGCACTGCCCGTGCTCGTCGTCGCCTGGATCGGGTGGTCGGCGTCGGCTTCCTGACGAGCGACAATCCCCTCGACCACGCATCGAAGGTCCCCTGCGACGAGGCGATGGAATTCACCGGGGTCCCGTTGCCGGCCGGAGCGCGCGACCGGCAGTGCGTATCGCGCGTCTGGCTGGACACGGAGTACGACGTCCGCTTCCGGATCACCCGTAAGGAGCTGGACGCCTGGCTGGAATCGGAGTTCCCCGGCACCGAGCTCGACCCGAGGTTCTGCGCCGACAAGGTCGACACCTGCGCGCACATCGAGTTCGGCGACCAGAGGCCGAGCCAGGCGGTCGCGGCCGAAGTGCCGGTCGTGGACGAGGGCGGCGGCGCCGCCCTCGTCCACTTCGAGCCTTTCGACGTCTGAGAACCACCCGGTCCGTTACCGCCCGGGCCCCACGATCAGACCGCTCTCCTCGCCGTCCCCGAACGTGTCCACCCGCACGGTGTCCCCGTCCGTGACCTCGCCCGCGAGGATCTCCTTCGCGAGCCGGTCGCCGATCGCCGTCTGGATCAGGCGGCGCAGCGGCCGTGCCCCGTAGGCCGGGTCGTTGCCCTCCTTCGCCAGCCAGGCCAGGGCGGCCGGGGTGACGTCGAGGGTGAGACGCCGGTCGGCCAGCCGCTTCGCGAGCCGGTCGATCTGGAGCCTGGCGATGTGCGCGAGTTCGTCGCCGGAGAGGGCGGAGAAGACCACCAGGTCGTCGAGCCGGTTGAGGAACTCCGGCTTGAAGGACGCGCGCACGACCTCCAGGACCCGCTCCTTCTTCTCCTCCGGCTTGGTCAGCGGGTCGACCAGGAACTGGCTGCCCAGGTTCGACGTCAGGATCAGGATGGTGTTGCGGAAGTCCACCGTCCGCCCCTGGCCGTCGGTGAGACGGCCGTCGTCGAGGACCTGCAGCAGAATGTCGAAGACCTCGGGGTGGGCCTTCTCCACCTCGTCCAGCAGGACGACGCTGTACGGGCGGCGGCGGACCGCCTCCGTGAGCTGGCCGCCCTCCTCGTAACCGACATAGCCGGGCGGCGCGCCGACGAGCCGGGCGACGCTGTGCTTCTCGCTGTACTCGCTCATGTCGATGCGGACCATGGCCCGCTCGTCGTCGAACAGGAAGTCCGCGAGAGCCTTCGCCAGCTCGGTCTTGCCGACACCCGTCGGACCGAGGAAGAGGAACGATCCGGTGGGCCGGTCCGGGTCGGCGATACCGGCCCTGCTGCGGCGTACCGCGTCCGACACCGCCTGCACGGCCTCGCTCTGGCCGATCAGCCGCCGGCCCAGCTCCTCCTCCATGCGCAGGAGCTTCTGGGTCTCGCCCTCCAGCAGGCGTCCGGCCGGGATGCCGGTCCAGGCGCCGACGACATCGGCGATGTCGTCCGGGCCGACCTCGTCCTTGACCATGGTGTCCTTGGCGGCCTCCTGCTCCGCCTCGTCGGCCTCCGCGAGCTCCCGCTCAAGGCTCGGGATCTCCCCGTACAGCAGCTTGGAGGCGGTGTCGAAGTCGCCGTCGCGCTGGGCGCGCTCGGCCTGTCCGCGCAGATCGTCGAGGCGCTCCTTCAGCTCACCGACGCGGTTGAGGCTCTGCTTCTCCTTGTCCCAGCGGGCGGTGAGGCCGCGCAGCTCCTCCTCCTTGTCGGCGAGGTCGCGACGGAGCTTCTCCAGACGCTGGACGGAAGCGGCATCGGTCTCGTTCTTCAGCGCCAGCTCCTCCATCCGGAGGCGGTCGACGGCGCGCTGCAGTTCGTCGATCTCGACGGGCGAGGAGTCGATCTCCATGCGCAGCCGGGACGCCGACTCGTCGACCAGGTCGATCGCCTTGTCGGGGAGGAAGCGGGAGGTGATGTAGCGGTCGGACAGGGTCGCGGCGGCGACCAGCGCGGAGTCCGCGATCTGCACCTTGTGGTGCGCCTCGTAACGGCCCTTGAGGCCGCGGAGGATCGCGATGGTGTCCTCCACGGACGGCTCGGCGACCAGGACCTGCTGGAAGCGGCGCTCCAGGGCGGGGTCCTTCTCGATCCGCTCGCGGTACTCGTCGAGCGTCGTCGCACCCACCATCCGCAGCTCGCCGCGGGCCAGCATCGGCTTGAGCATGTTGCCCGCGTCCATGGCGGAGTCCCCGCCGGCGCCCGCGCCCACGACGGTGTGGAGCTCGTCGATGAACGTGATGATCTGGCCGTCGCTCTCCTTGATCTCGGAGAGGACGGTCTTCAGGCGCTCCTCGAACTCGCCGCGGTACTTGGCGCCCGCGACCATGGCTCCCAGGTCCAGCGAGACGAGCCGCTTGTTCCGCAGACTCTCCGGCACATCGCCCTTGACGATGCGCTGGGCGAGCCCCTCGACGACGGCGGTCTTTCCGACGCCGGGCTCGCCGATGAGCACGGGGTTGTTCTTCGTACGCCGCGACAGGACCTGCACGACGCGCCGGATCTCCTGGTCACGCCCGATGACGGGGTCGAGCTTGCCCTCGCGCGCGGCAGCCGTGAAGTCGGTGCCGAACTTCTCCAGGGCCTTGTACTGGCCCTCCGGGTCGGGTGTGGTCACCCGGCGCCCTCCCCTGCTCTTCTCGAATGCGTCCAGCAGCTTCTTCGCGCCGGCGCCCTGCCCGGTGAGGATCTCACCGGCACGGCCGCCCTCGGCCGCGATGCCGATCATCAGATGCTCGGTGGAGAGGTAGTCGTCGCCGAGCTCCTTCGCGCGCTGCGCGGCGTCGGAGATGACGGCGAGCAGCTCACGGTTGGGCTGCGGCGGGGCGACGGTCGACCCGGTGACGCTGGGCAGCGACGCGAGCAGCCGCTCGGTCTCGCTGCGCACGGCGGCCTGGTCGGCCTCGACGGCGGCCAGCAGGTCGATGATGTTCTCGTTGTCCTCGCCCTGGAGCAGGGCGAGGAGCAGATGCCCAGGGGCCAGATCGGGGTGTCCGTCCTTCACGGCCCTGCTGGTGGCCGCGTTGATGGCGTCCCGGCTCCTGTTGGTCAGCTCGGCGTCCACGTGCGCTCTCTCCTCCTTGCGGTGACTGGCCTGTCCACAACTATGACCAGGTCAACGTCCACAAAGTTGAGTCTATTCCACTCAAGATGCGGTCGGTCCCACGCCACACGGCCCACGCCCGGAACCCGGAGCGGAACAGGGCTCCCGACCGAGTGAACCGGCCGGACCGCTCCTCCGCCACCGCACCGCATCGGGGCACGGGCCCGCGGATGCCTACCCTTTCCCCATGGCCGTAGACGTACGCAACCCCAGCCCCGAGTACCTCGCCTTCTGGCGCGAGTACCACGTGTGCACCCTGACCACCCCCCGCCCCGACGGCAGCCCGCACGTGGTGCCGGTCGGCGTGACGTACGACCCCGAGGCCGGACTCGCCCGCATCATCACCAACAAGAGCAGCAGAAAGGTCGCCAACGTCCTGGCCGCCGGTCCGGACGGGGCACGGGTGGCGGTCTGCCAGGTGGACCGCGGGCGCTGGGCGACGCTGGAGGGCCGCGCGACGGTCCTTACGGAGCAGGACGTGGTCGATGACGCGGTACTCCGCTACGCGGAACGCTACGGGCGCACGCCGGCACCCAACCCGAACCGGGTCGTCATCGAGATCGCCCTCGAACGGGCGCTGGGCCGGGGCGCACCGGTCCGCACGGCCTGACGGCCTCCCCCGCGACAGGGAGTGGATCAGCGAGCGGCGTCACGCGGCTTCGATGGCAAGGCGGAGGACGGAGTCGACGCGGAGCGTCGGTGACCGACGACAACGCCGCAAGCGGAGTCGAAGGGCGTCGGGAGCCCACTCCCCAGCGCGGGGGAGGCCGTGAGCCCCGGCAGCACCCCACCGCCGGCCTCCGGGCAGCACAGCGGCGCCACCGTGTTCAGGTCACGATGGCGCCGCTGTGTGGGGGAGTGTCCGAGCGATATGGAACGACGGGGGATCGCTCAGGCACTGCGGGGGGTGGCGGAGATGGTTTCTGGTTCGATCAGCTGGTGGTCACGCTGATCAAGATTGACGAAGATCATTCCGTACCGGATCGCACACCGGACGGGCTGCGGCGCCCCACGGGGACGACGGAGGCACCGGTAGGCGCGGACCTCGTCGTCGTCCTCGAGGACGACGACGATGGGCTCTCCGAGCAGGGTGACCATCAACGAATCGCCCTGGCGGGGGAGTGCCGTGAGCAGATCGATGAAGTGCCACCCTGACCGGTAGGCCGAGGCCATCTCCCGCCGGAAGACCCGGTCGTCCGGCGGGATGGTCACGCCTCCGCCAGATTCAGCGGAGAGCTGCCCCAGCCGACATCGGCCGGGTGGAGGTCGACGACAGCGCCTGCCTGCACACTGCCCCAGCCGACATCGGCTTGGCGGAGGTCGACGACAGCGCCTGCCTGCACACTGCCCCATCCGACGTCCGGGGGAGAGACATTCGCCACGAGCAGCAGCGCAGCAGCGCCAAACACAGTGGCAAGCACTGAGCGAAGCATTCGCTTGTACATAGTCGGCTTCGTCCTCACTTGATGGTTTCCTCTCCCCCGCCCAACAAGACGATGGCTCATCCAGGCACGTCAATGCCACAGGAGCGATGCATCATGTTCCTGCATGTTCAGGACCCTGGGGGGTGGAGATTTGCCTACAACCAACACCAAACCGACACATACTCACGCGGTCACGGACCTGTGCACGGAGGGGGCACGGCTGTACGCCAGCGCACTGAGCGTCGGACGCATCGCTCGCGCCGAAATGGAACCCGCACCCTGCCTCATCGAGTTCGGGCTCCTGCTTCCCGACCCGGACGACGCCTCGTGGCTCCGCCCGGTTCCGCCCTCCGCCGCCCTGGCGCAGCGGCTCCACCCGCTGGAACGTGAGATCCAGGACCGCAGACGGACGTCCGTGGAACTGACTGACGCCTTTGAACCGTTCATGGCCATCAGTGCCCAGAGTCCGGCACCCACGCATGCGATCACGGTGCTGGAAGGCATCGACCGGATCAACGCGGCGCTCGACCTGGCCATCGCCGAGAGCCGGACCGAGGTACTGACCATCCAGCCCGGAGGCGGACGCAGCGAGGAAGTCCTCAGCGAAGCCCTGACCCGCAGCAAGCCTCTAATAGATTCCGGTATCAGCGTCCGCACCCTCTACCAGCACACGGTCAGGCACAGCCAACGCACTTTCGCCTACGTGGAACTGATGGCCGGCGCCAGAATGGAGATCCGTACGCTCGAAGAGCTCATCGAGCGTCTCATCATCTGCGACGACACCGTCGCCTTCATCCCGGTCCGGGACACCCCCCCTATCGCCCTCGAACTGCGGCACCCCGGGCTGGTCGCGTACCTGACGAAGGTGTTCGAGCAACTCTGGCGCCGGGCGGTTCCGCTGAACGAAGCGGCCCCGTACGACCCGGCACGCGACGGCATCACCGGCGTCCAGCGCGCCATAGCCACGCTGTTGGTCGAGGGGTACGTCGACGAGGCCATAGCCCGCCGTCTCGGCATGAATGTCCGTACCTGCCGTGCGCATGTCGCCAAGCTCTCCTCCACCCTCGGCAGCAACAGCCGCGCCCAACTCGGCTATCTGATAGCCCAGTCGGGGATACTGGACGAGGATCACTGACCACACATCGACCCACCCCTTCCGGGCGTGGGGGCGGCCGTGGCCGCGATACGGGGGAGAGCGGCCACGACCCCTTCGCACGGGAGGGGTTCACCACCC
The DNA here is from genome assembly GCF_053599875.1 of Streptomyces sp. NPDC005151. Lineage (NCBI taxonomy): Bacteria > Bacillati > Actinomycetota > Actinomycetes > Kitasatosporales > Streptomycetaceae > Streptomyces > Streptomyces sp. NPDC005151. The sequence continues at coordinate 68,811 of NZ_JBSFYR010000015.1, forward strand.
TGCGCGGCCAACACTGCCCCGAACACCACGTGTCCACCACGGTCATCTTGCTGCACTGCACAAAAGCGGGGGGTCCCAAATGAGCAGAGACGAAAAGGAACCACCACATTCACACGGCGATCTGGAGCTGTGTGACTCCGCGATCCAGCTCTACACCGAGGCACTCCACGACGGGCGGATCGCACGTGCCGAACTCGCGCCCGCCCCATGCCTCATCGACATGGCGCTGCTCCACCCCGACCCCCGGGACGACGCATGGATGCGCGCCGTACCGCCGGCCGCCGCCCTGGCCCATCTGCTGCAGCCCGTCACCCGCGAGATCCACGAACGTCTACGGCTCACTGCGGCCCTGGCGGACACACTCGCCCCCCTGACAGCGATCGCCAGCGAGGACCCCAACCTCGCCATCACCGTCATCGAGGCAAAGTCACTGATCAACACCGCCGTCCTGAACGCCACCCAGCTGGCGACGGAAGAGATCCTGACGGCGCAGCCGGGCGGTCACCGGTCCTTCAAGACGATGCAACTGGCCCTGTCCACCGCGCAACCGGCCCTCGACAGCGAAGCCCGTTTGCGCCACCTCTACCAGCACCCGGCCCGCTACAACCCCCACCTCAGGCACTACCTGGCCCAGATTCCCGCAGACCGTCTCCAGGTGCGCACCATCGAGCAGACCATCGAACGGCTGCTCATCTTCGACCGCGCGGTCGCCTTCATCCCCGCCACCCCCGAGCGCGACATCGCCCTGGAGATCCGCCACCCCGCCCTGGTCCGCTACCTGGTCCAGGTGTACGAGGCGCTGTGGGCCCAGGCCATCCCCATTGAGGAGAACCTCCACCAGGTCTCCCCCGGCGCCCCCGCCACTGCCGTGCAGCGCAGCATCTCCCGCCTCCTGGTCGAGGGCCATGTCGACGACGTGGTGGCCCGCAAGCTGGGCATCAGCGTCCGCACCTGCCGGGCCCACATCTCCAAGCTGATGCAGGCGCTCAACGCCTCCAGCCGGACCCATCTGGGCGCACTCATCATCCAGTCGGGCATCGCGGAACCGGACGACTCAACTCCTCGCGGGAAGCACACCCAACGCTCCGAAGCATGACCGGATCACCTTCCCTCAGCCTTCCTCGCTCCGCTCCCTCGCCGGCCGCAACCAGGGGCGGTGCGGCATCAGTTCGCGTACGTTCGCATCGCCCGCGCTCACGATCGGCAGCAGTTGCGGTTGCGGCTCCTGGCCCACCGAAGGGCCTTCGCTTAGCTGGGTGATTTTCACCGATCAAATAATGTGAAGCTGGAGAGGTACGAGTCGAACCATCGGCCAACTGGACACGGATCCCAGCGCTCTGAACCAACCGCGACGAAGACTCCGAACCGCAACCGGCCCTTCCCCGGTGTCACGCCTCACCACCAAGTCGGCGGGTGTTGTCCAAGAAGAGGCCACAGGATCAAGTATGACTAGTTCAGGGGAACTTGCGCAGTTCTTAACCTGACATGCAAGCATCATGCCTGACGATGGTGTGCCGCGAGCTGAAGGAGGAAAGTCCGTGAGCGAAGAAACCCGAATCAGTTGGTCCGGTTGGTCGGACGAAACAGTCCGCATTCCCGGGGCCGGTATCGGTACGCCACTGCCACTGCAGGTTCAAGGAGGGTTCAGCTCCCATTTCTCCTTCCAGCCGGTCAGGTCCGGCGCACACGACAACCACCTCAGCATCGAGCTTGTGACCACGCACGGACGCACCCCGTGCCGCGTCGTCCTCCCAGGCGACTACGACTCACTCGGCATCCGTCGCCTCCGGGTCCGTGACGGGGCAGGCGGGTTCCACCGCTGGCATGCACAGCTCGTCGACCCCAACTCACTCCCCGAACTCCCCTCCCAAACGGCCAGAGGAAAGGGCACCGAGACATTCGGATACTTCGAGGCGGCCCCCTACTACGAATACGTACGCGTACTCCACTACGAGTTCGAGGACCACGGAACCGTGGCCTACTGCCCCGCAACCGGCGGAGATCCGGTTCGTGCGCTCGCCTCGGATGCCAGACGAAAAGGCGTACTGAGACTCCCACGCCATGGGTACGTCACCGTGTCCAGCGACGGCAAGTGGGAGGTGTCAACCAAATAGGCCTTTCACCCGTTTTCGCTCCAGGGGTGCGCTCGCATAATCAGGCGAGTGCACCCCTTTCGTTTTCAACACCATGACGGGCACCCCGAATGGACGGCGACAAGAATGGCAGATTCGCGATCCGGTGGTGAGACGTGGATTGTTGGCATCATCAAAAGAGAATGGACCAGCCTCGGAGGCAGTTGACGGTCCGAGCACATCGCGCGGGAACTGGAGCGGCTGCATCGTTCCGTCGACGTCGGATTCGCCACCACCCGGGGAGACCTGGCGCTGCTGCTGCAACGCGCCGACCAGACCGACAAGGCCCTCGGCGTGCACGAGGAGCGGCTCGACCCGAAGCGGGCCCGGACAACCCGAGTCCCGCCGACATCGCCGCCTTCTTCCCCTGAAAACGGCCGGCTCATCCGGTTCAGCCTGCCTCGCCGCCGATCCCCTCGCACAGCGAAGAGTGACACGGCACCACTCCGGTATAGAGCAGATAGGCCAGGAGGACGGCCAGGCAGATCACCTCGCCAGCAAGAAGCCACCACAGCGAGAGCCATGCCTCCGACCGTGCTTCGAGCTCTCGACGGCTGCGGACCCGTCGCCAGGGATTGCTGGGGTCATAGACCATCAGCGCCTCTTCGCCGGGCGTCCCCCATCGGGTGCCGCTCAGCGGGGAGATGTAGATGACCCGGTCTCCGGACTCCGTCCGGAATTCAAAGCTCGTGGAATATCGGCTTTCGGATTCGGAAATACTCCGGCACCGACCCGTCACCTCGACACCAACACGCCTCAGACGGCGGTCGACCAGCAGCGGGACCACACCGAACCATGCAATGAACGGCAGCGGAAATAAGACCAGACAGATGATGGCCCAGCCAAGAGTGTCCATTTGGCCATGATGGCATGAGCCATCGACCGCCAGCAACCGCCATTTTTGTACACGGGAGTTCGAAATGGCTCAGCCAGCAAACCCGAACGACAGCGTCTGGCATTTCCGGACAAAGGACGAAGCGGACGGAGTCAAGCACAAGCTGAACGGCATGAGCACCTCGGTCGACGTCCTCAAGGTCGCCGCAGGTTTTGCGGCCTTCGGCTTCACACCCTTCAAGATCGATGCCTCTTTCTTCAAGATGGACGAGAAGGGAATCGTGATCGCAGGCGTCCAGAAGTGGACCTGGCCGCACGCCCGGGACGAGAAAGCCAAGCTGGAGGCCGCCGACAAGAAGCTGGTCAAGCTGGAAAAAGGCGCTGGAGGCTCATACGGAAGCAAAGCGCGCCACAGCGCTGGCGGAGCGGCTGCAAAGTCGGGGCGACTCCCCAGCGGTAGCCAAGGGGCAGGAGAAGCGGGCCGTCAAGGCGGAACAGGACGCCACGGAGGCCTTCGATAAAACGCGCAAGATATACGAGACGATCGACAAAATGAACCGGGAGGCGGAGAAGAAACAGAAGGACATAGAGGAACAGCGAGAGGCTGCCGCAAAGTCACTGAAGGACATCAAGTCGGGAATTCAGGATCTCCGAGGCAGGCTGAATGCTCTGGCCACGACGGTGGCCTGATCCTGAACATTCTCCGAGAAATCAGCGTGAGGGGTCTTCATGACCGTTCAGAGTTCATTCAACAAGGCCACGGCAAGTATTCGCCAGTTTCGTGACGCCATCAGCCAGAGCAGCACGGGGCTGAGCAGGATCCAGCAGGCCTCCCAGAGCACCTCCCGTGCCGTGGAGGGCGTGAAGGGGTCGGCCGCACAGGCCGCTCCCGCTCTCAATCGGGGTCAAGACGGGGGCGGAATCGGCCGGTTCCTCGGTCGGCAAGCTGCGCACCGCCACCAACAACAGCAACACCGCGCGTCCCGGCTCGCGCCGGCGGCAGGCTCGCGATCGTCGAGGAGGGCGGCGAGGCAGAGGCCGTCATCCCGCTGTCGCGGCTGGAACGCATGCTCGGCCACCACCCCGGCGGCGGAGCCGCGCTGCACCGGCTCGCGGAGGCGCTGCTGCTGCAACGCGCCGACCAGACCGACAAGGCCCTCGGCGAGCACGAGGAGCGGCTCGACGCCCTGGAGCGCACCCACTGGCCGTTGCCGTCGCTCGCCGCGGTGACGTCGTGCACCGCGCCGGCTCTCTCGCTCTGGCAATCCGCGGGGAAATGACCCGTGCACACCGCGGAGGGCCGCCACCCGCTCCCGGGTGGCGGCCCTCCGTCATGCGTATCCGCGCCTAGTTCTTGGGCCTCTTCGGCCGCCAGACCACCAACGCGCCGGCCTGCTGCACATCCTGATACGGCACCAGATCGCGCCGGTACGAGGCGTGCACCTGCGCCTCTCGCTGCTGCATCGCCGCCGCAGCGCCATCCACCGCCGCGGAGAGTTCGGCGACGCGCTGCTGGAGCGCGGCCACCTGGTTCTCCAGTTCGATGATGCGCTTGATGCCCGCCAGGTTGATGCCCTCGTCCTGCGACAGTTGCTGCACCGTGCGCAGCAGCTCGATGTCGCGGGCCGAGTAGCGCCTGCCGCGGCCGGCCGTGCGGTCGGGGGAGACCAGGCCGAGGCGGTCGTACTGGCGCAGTGTCTGCGGATGCAGGCCCGAGAGCTGGGCCGCGATCGAGATCACGTACACCGGTGAGTCATCGGTCAGTTCGTACGGATTACGTCGTCGGCCGTCCACCTCAAGCTCCCTTCGCCGCCTGGAACAGCTCCGCCCGCGGGTCCTCCCCCACGGTCGCCTTCCGGTAGGCCTCCAGCGCGTCCTGGGCGTCGGGGGTGAGGTCCGTGGGGACCGCCACCTCGACGGTGACCAGGAGGTCGCCCCGGGTGCCGTCCTTGCGTACGGCACCCTTGCCGCGGGCGCGCATCGTACGCCCATTGGGGGTGCCGGCCGGAAGTTTCAGGGTGACGGGCGGTCCGCCGAGCGTCGGGACCTTCACCTCGCCGCCGAGCGCCGCCTCCGCGAAGGTGACGGGCACGGTGACCGTGAGGTTGTCGCCCTTGCGGCCGAAGACCGGGTGGGCGTCGACATGGACGACGACGTACAGGTCGCCGGCCGGTCCGCCGCGCTCGCCCGGTGCCCCCTTGCCGCGCAGCCGGATCCGCTGGCTGTCGGAGACGCCCGCCGGGATCCTGACCTGCATGGTGCGCGACGAACGCGCCCGCCCGCTGCCCTTGCAGACATCGCACGGGTCCTGGGCGATGAGGCCCCGGCCCTTGCAGTCCACGCAGGGATCGGTGAGCGAGAAACCGCCGCCGCTGCCGCGCGACACCTGTCCGGTGCCGACACAGGTCGGGCAGACCCTCGGGGTGCCGTTCCTGTCGCCGGTGCCCGAACACGCCTTGCAGGGAGCCTGGCTGGACATCCGGAGCGGGACCGTGGCCCCGTCGACCGCCTCGGTGAAGCTGAGCGTCACCTCGGACTCGATGTCCTGCCCGCGGCGCGGCTGCACACGTGTCCCCGTACCGCCGCCCCGGTTGAACAGCCCGCCGAAGACATCGCCCAGACCGCCGCCGCCGCCGGGGCCGCCGGGACCTCCGCCCTGCGTGCCTCCGAAGAGGTCGCCCAGGTCGAAGTTGAAGTTGCCTCCCGCGCCGCCGGGACCGGCCCGGAAGCCGCCGTTACCGAAGAGGGCGCGTGCCTCGTCGTACTCCTTGCGCTTCTTGGCGTCGCCGAGGATGTCATTGGCCTCGGAGATCTCCTTGAAGCGCTCCTCCGCCTTGCTGTCGCCCTTGTTCGCGTCCGGGTGGAACTCGCGGGCGAGCTTCCGGTACGACTTCTTGATCTCGGCTTCGGTGGCGTCCTTGGGGACGCCGAGGACCTTGTAGTAGTCCTTCTCGACGAAGTCCTTCGTGCTCATCGACGTCCCTCCTTCCGGACGATCGGCCGGGCGACCGGCCCGCAGGCCGGTCGCCGTACCGGGCGGTGGGCCCCGCGGTGGTCGGACGAAATGTCAGACCTCCTCGGTGCCACCGCTCTCCTCGTCGTCTGTGTTCTCTTCCTGTGCCGCCGCGGGGCTCGCGCCCGGCTGCGGCTCGGCCACCGCCACCCGCGCGGGGCGGATGGTGCGCTCGCCGATGCGATACCCCGGCTGCAGGATCGCCACGCAGGTCGTCTCGGTGACGTCCGGCGCGTACGAGTGCATCAGGGCTTCGTGGATCGTCGGGTCGAAGGGCTCGCCCTCCTTGCCGAACTGCTGCAGGCCCAGCTTGGCGACGACCGTCTCCAGCGATTCGGCCACCGACTTGAACCCGCCCACGAGCTCGCCGTGTTCCCTGGCGCGGCCGACGTCGTCGAGCACGGGCAGGAGCTCGCTCAGGAGACCCGCAACGGCGATCTCCTTGACCGTGACCCGGTCCCGCTCCACGCGGCGGCGGTAGTTCTGATACTCGGCCTGGAGCCGCTGGAGGTCGCCGGTGCGCTCGGTGAGCGCACTGCGTGCCTGGTCCAGTTGTGCCGTCAGACCGGCGGTCTGGTTCACGTCCCCGGCCGGGGCCTCCCCCTCCTCCGTGGAGGGGGCGGCAGCCTTCGGGTCGGCGTCGTCAGGGGTGGCGCCGGAGGGAACGTCGGGCTTCTCCTCGAAGCCCGGAGTCTCCTCGGTCACGCCGCACCGCCCTTGGCGTCCTTCTCGTCGTCCACGATCTCGGCGTCGACGACGTCGTCATCGGCCCTGGCCTGCTCGGCGCCCGGCTGGCCGTCGGCCTGCGGGCCACCCTCGGCCTGCGCGTTGGCGTACATCGCCTGGCCCAGCTTCTGGGAGACGGCCGCGACCTTCTCGGTGGCGGTACGGATCTCGGCGGTGTCCTCGCCCTTGAGCTTCTCCTTCAGCTCGGTGAGTGCGGTCTCCACCTCCGTCTTCACGTCGCCGGGAACCTTGTCCTCGTTGTCCTTGAGGAACTTCTCCGTCTGGTAGACGAGCTGCTCGCCCTGGTTGCGGGACTCGGCGGCCTCGCGGCGGCGGTGGTCCTCCTCCGCGTACTGCTCGGCCTCCTCACGCATCCGGTTGACCTCGTCCTTCGGCAGCGAGGAGCCGCCGGTGACGGTCATCTTCTGCTCCTTGCCGGTGCCGAGGTCCTTGGCAGCGACGTGCATGATGCCGTTGGCGTCGATGTCGAACGCGACCTCGATCTGCGGGACACCACGCGGGGCCGGCGGCAGACCGGTCAGCTCGAACATGCCGAGCTTCTTGTTGTACGCCGCGATCTCGCGCTCGCCCTGGTAGACCTGGATCTGGACGGACGGCTGGTTGTCCTCGGCCGTCGTGAAGATCTCGGACCGCTTGGTCGGGATCGTCGTGTTGCGCTCGATGAGCTTCGTCATGATGCCGCCCTTGGTCTCGATACCGAGAGACAGCGGGGTGACATCGAGCAGCAGGACGTCCTTGACCTCGCCCTTGAGGACACCGGCCTGGAGCGAGGCGCCGATGGCGACGACCTCGTCCGGGTTCACGCCCTTGTTGGCCTCCTGGCCACCGGTGAGCTCCTTGACGAGCTCGGCGACGGCCGGCATACGGGTCGAGCCACCGACGAGAACGACGTGGTCGATCTCGGAGAGCTGGATGCCCGCGTCCTTGATGACGTTGTGGAACGGGTTCTTGCAGCGATCCAGGAGGTCTGCGGTGAGCTGCTGGAACTGGGCGCGCGTGAGCTTCTCGTCCAGGTGCAGCGGGCCCTCGGCGGACGCCGTGATGTACGGCAGGTTGATCGTGGTCTCCGTCGAGGAGGACAGCTCGATCTTCGCCTTCTCCGCGGCTTCGCGGAGACGCTGGAGAGCCATCTTGTCCTTGGACAGGTCCACACCGTGACCGTTGGCGAACTGCTTCACCAGGTAGTCGACGACGCGCTGGTCCCAGTCGTCACCACCGAGGTGGTTGTCACCGTTGGTGGCCTTCACCTCGACGACGCCGTCCCCGATCTCCAGGAGGGACACGTCGAAGGTGCCGCCACCGAGGTCGAAGACGAGGATCGTCTGGTCGTCCTTGTCGAGCCCGTACGCCAGCGCGGCGGCGGTCGGCTCGTTGACGATACGCAGGACGTTCAGGCCCGCGATCTCGCCGGCCTCCTTCGTCGCCTGACGCTCGGAGTCGTTGAAGTACGCCGGAACGGTGATCACCGCGTCGGCGACCTTCTCGCCCAGGTACGCCTCGGCGTCGCGCTTCAGCTTCTGCAGGATGAAGGCGCTCATCTGCTGCGGGTTGAAGCTCTTGCCGTCGAGGTCGATCTTCCAGCCGGTGCCCATGTGGCGCTTGACCGACCGGATGGTCCTGTCGACGTTGGTCACCGCCTGGCGCTTGGCGACCTCGCCCACCAGAACCTCGCCGTTCTTCGCGAAGGCGACGACGGACGGCGTGGTCCTGGCGCCTTCGGCGTTGGTGATGACGGTGGGCTCGCCGCCTTCGAGAACGCTGACGACGGAGTTAGTCGTGCCCAGGTCGATGCCGACCGCACGTGCCATTTCAATTCCTCCAACTGACTACTTGAGTGGATCTGGCTCAAGAATGCATGACAGGCGCCCCGGAGTCAACAGAGCTGAGTCGGGTCGACTCAACTATCGTGCATAGAGCTCGCGCCACCTGCAGTTCATCGGACGACAACGGCCCGCCCGGCGGGCCGCATACCCGGTCCATCATCGTCACGTGGGATCGTTCTGTCACAAAATGGCGAGAGCCGCACAAAACAGGCACTCGATCCGTCCGAGCCAGGCAGGTGTGAACGATGCAGATGCGCATGCGGATGCGGATGCGGACACACGCGTGGACCGGACCGAGGTCGCACATGACAGCCAAGCGCGCACTGGACCTCGTCCTCGGCTCGGCCCTGCTGGCCCTGACCGTTCCCCTGCTCACCGCCGGAGCCCTCACCCTCGCCGTGCAGCGACCCCCCGGCTGCGTACTGACCCGCTCCACCCGGATCGGACTGGCCGGTCACCCCTTCGTGCTGCGCTCCCTGGGCACCCGCCGGCTGCGCCTGGACGTACTGTCCCGGCTGCCCCACGTCGTACGGGGAGATCTCTCGCTCGTCGGACCGGAACCACTCACCCCTGACCACGAGCGGGCGGGCACCTCGAACGAGGCCGGTGAGCGACACTGGCGGCAGGAACTGAGACCCGGCCTCACCGGCCTGGCCCAGGTCCGCTCCCGCTCCGGAATGCCGTGGGACGAACCCGCCCTGCTCGACCAGCACTACGCTGAGCACCACTGGCTGGGACTCGACCTGGCCATCCTTGCGGAAGCCGTATACGCCCCACTCCGCGCCACCCTCCGCGGGCTCGCCCACCGCGGGAAGGCGCACCTGAGCGACACAGATCACCAGCTGCGCGGCTACAGCGCGGCGGAATAAGTGGATAGTGTCAGCACAGACTAATTAAGTTACTGCTTAGTAAGTACTGGATCCCACCCTCGCAGGCCCGAGGAGCCCCCAAATGCAACTCGCCGCGATCATCGTGTCGCTGGTGCTGACCGTGGTCGGCGTTGCGCTCATCGCCCGAGCCGTCGCGCAGATCTACCGGTTCGTCAAGCTCGGACAGCCGGTCCCGGCAGGCAGCCGCACCGACAATCCGAAGCAGCGCACGATCACCCTGGTCAAGGAGTTCCTCGGCCACACCCGGATGAACCGGTGGGGGATCGTCGGCTTCGCGCACTGGTTCGTCGCCATCGGCTTCCTGACGCTGCCGCCGACGCTGCTCCAGGCGTACGGGCAGCTCTTCAAGGCCGACTGGGTACTGCCGGTCATCGGCGACTGGCTGCCGTTCGAGTTCTACACCGAGTTCATCGGCCTGATGACGACGGTCGGCATCCTCGTGCTGATCGCCATCCGGCTGCTGAACCTGCCCTCCCGGGCCGGCCGCAAGTCCCGGTTCGCGGGCTCCAAGGCCTGGCAGGCGTACTTCGTCGAGTACGTCATCCTCGTCATCGGCCTGGCGATCCTGACCCTGCGCGGTCTCGAGGGCGCGATCCACCACGTCGAGGGCTACGAGGCCGCGTACTTCGTCTCGTACCCCCTGGTCCTCGCCTTCAAGGGACTCGGCCTCGGGGCCCTCCAGAACCTCATCTACCTCACCGCGATGATCAAGATCGGCGTCTCGCTGATCTGGATGATCACGGTCTCGCTCAACACCAACATGGGTGTCGCCTGGCACCGCTTCCTCGCCTTCCCCAACATCTGGTTCAAGCGGAATGCCGACGACGACGTCGCGCTCGGCGCGCTGCAGCCGATGACGAGCGGCGGCAAGGAGATCGACTTCGAGGACCCGGGCGAGGACGACGTCTTCGGTGTCTCCCAGGTCGAGCAGTTCTCCTGGAAGGGCATCCTCGACTTCTCCACGTGCACCGAGTGCGGCCGCTGCCAGTCGCAGTGCCCCGCCTGGAACACGGGCAAGCCGCTCTCCCCGAAGCTCCTGATCATGTCGCTGCGCGACCACGCGCACGCCAAGGCCCCGTACCTGCTCGCCGGTGGCGGCAAGGACATGGAGGGCAACGAGAAGGCAACCGAGGAGCAGCTGAAGGACGTACCGGCGGCCGCTCTCGCGGAGGCCGAGCGCCCGCTGATCGGCACCGTCGAGGAGAACGGCGTCATCGACCCGGACGTGCTCTGGTCCTGCACCACCTGCGGTGCGTGCGTGGAGCAGTGCCCGGTCGACATCGAGCACATCGACCACATCGTCGACATGCGCCGCTACCAGGTGATGATCGAGTCCGCGTTCCCGTCCGAGGCGGGCACGATGCTCAAGAACCTGGAGAAGAAGGGCAACCCCTGGGGGCTGGCCAAGAAGCAGCGCGTCGAGTGGACGAAGGAAGTCGACTTCGAGGTCCCGATCGTCGGCAAGGACGTCGAGGACCTGTCGGAGATCGACTACCTCTACTGGGTCGGCTGCGCGGGCGCTCTCGAGGACCGTGCCAAGAAGACCACCAAGGCCTTCGCCGAGCTGCTCCACATCGCGGGCGTGAAGTTCGCGATCATGGGCGGCGACGAGAAGTGCACGGGTGACTCGGCCCGCCGCCTGGGCAACGAGCCGCTGTTCCAGCAGCTCGGCCAGGAGAACGTCGCGATGCTGAACATGGCGTTCGGCGAGGATGACGACGAGCCGGAGACGAAGAAGCCGAAGTCGTCGAAGAAGATCGTCGCGACCTGCCCGCACTGCTTCAACACCATCGCGAACGAGTACCCGCAGCTCGGCGGCGAGTACGAGGTCATCCACCACACGCAGCTGCTCCAGCACCTCATCGACGAGGGCAGGCTGATCCCGGTGACGCCGGTCGAGGGTCTGATCACGTACCACGACCCCTGCTACCTGGGCCGTCACAACAAGATCTACACGCCCCCGCGCGAGATCATCGCGAAGGTGCCGGGTCTGCGGAACGAGGAGATGCACCGCCACAAGGAGCGCGGCTTCTGCTGCGGCGCCGGTGGTGCCCGGATGTGGATGGAGGAGCGGATCGGCAAGCGCATCAACAACGAGCGCGTCGAGGAAGCCCTCTCCCTCAACCCGGACATCGTCTCCACCGCCTGCCCGTTCTGCCTCGTCATGCTGACCGACTCGGTCAACGGCAAGAAGAACGACGGCCAGGCCAAGGAGTCGATCCAGGTGGTCGACGTCTCGCAGCTGCTGCTGGACTCGGTGAAGACCCCGGCGGACCCGGCGGGCGAGCCGGAGACGGCGGACGCTCCGGAGCCGGAACCGGTGAAGTAGCCGGTCTCAGCGGTACGAAGCGGTCGGACCTGCCTCGGGGGCAGGACCGGCCGCTTCTGCTGTTGGGCGGGCGCGAAGGACCATGTGGGGCGACTGCGAACCACTGAGCCGTACGAGACGGATGGTGTGCCCCGTGCGGAGTGGCAGTCCAACGGCGAGGACTGCGGCGGCAGTGGCCGGCGCGCCCGCGCTCCTGCTGACGGCGGCGGCCTGCGCAGGCTCTCCGCGGGCGTCCCCTTCCCCCTCGTCCTCCTCCGCCAAGAACAGCGACAGGTGCGCGGACCTCGTGGTCCCGGCGAGCGCGGGCCGGATCAGCCACCTCCGCGGCCCGTTCACCCGGGCCGGCGCCCCGCACGGCGCCACCGCCCCGATCCCCGGCCCGGGTCCGCCCCAAGCCGCCCCGCCCCCGCCCCGGGGCCGACACGACCGGCGACGGCTACGACGACCTGGTGTACGCCGCCCACCCGCACGAGCCCGGCACCGCCACCAGGGGCCCGGCTGCTGCTGCTCGGCGGCCCCGACGGCCAGGTGCGCCCCGGCGGCACGCACCTCTTCAAGGCACCCGCCGACGCCATGTGGGCCCCCCGCTCCGCACCGCGCACGGCGGCACCACCACCCCTGCCGAGACGGTTCTGCTCCGTTGCGCGGACTTCGACGGCGACCAGGCCCCGGACATGGTGGTCCGTACGCACCGGAGAGGTGGCGGCCCCGGTTTGGCGCTGCATCCGGCAGCCACCCCCGACCGGCTGCTGATCACCTTCAGCACCACGCTGTTCACTGCCACGTCACACCGCCCACACGTTTCCCACGTGTCCCGTACAACCATCTGCCCCCACCGGAAGTCACTTCTTCGCCGAACACCCGTGCTCTCAGTCACAGTTGACGCGAAAGGGGCATAAGGAGTCCGGCGTCGGAAACTGGCTTCGGGTGCCTTTGCGCATCCCCGCATGCAACAGGAGAAGAAGAACCGCATGCACAGCAGACTCCGCACCACCCTGGCCACCACCGCTGCCGCCGCCCTCACCGGCGGCCTGCTCATCGCCGGAGCGGGCAGCGCCGCCGCGGCCACCGCCAAGTACGCCGACGACTTCAACGGCGACGGCTACCGCGACTACGCCTACTCCGGCAGCGTGACCGACGCGGGCTCGGACGGCTCCGGCACGGTCGGGATCATCTACGGCACGGCGGCCGGCCCGTACGGACGTGCCCAGAACGTCACCCAGAACAGCGCCGGCGTCCCCGGCTCCAACGAGTGGGACGACGGTTTCGGCACCACCATGGCGGGCGCGGACTTCAACCGCGACGGCTACGCCGACCTCGCCGTCGGGTCACCCGGCGAAACCGTCGACGGCCGCAGAACCCAGGGTGCGGTGACCATCCTGTGGGGTTCGGCAGCCGGTCTCTCGGGCGGCACCGTCGTACCGAACAAGGACGCGCGGCAGTGGGGCGCGTTCGGGGACGATCTGGCCTCGGGCGACTTCAACGGCGACGGCAAGCCCGACCTCGCCGTGATCAACAACCACACCGCGCAGGTCTACCGGGGCATGTTCAGCAAGTCCGGCTTCAGCGGCACCGTCACCAAGCTCACCCGTGACGACCTGTTCGCCGAGCACCTGGTGGCCGGCAGGGTCACCAAGGACGCGGCCGCCGACCTGGTCGTCGTCGGCGGCGTCGACGGGCCCAGCCACGCGCTCACCGGAGCCTGGTTCATCCGGGGCGGCTCCACCCTCACCCGCGGCGCGACGCTGAAGCTCGGCGCGGGCGAGGACTCCAGTTTCGCCGTGAGCGGCACCGTCGCCGACTTCAACAAGGACGGTTACGGCGACATCGCCCTCGGCCAGCCGCTGGCCGACGGGGAGAAGGGTGCCGTCACCGTCTGGCGCGGCGGCTCGTCCGGCCCCGGCTCCACCACCAAACTCACCCAGAACACCACCGGCGTCACCGGCACCTCGGAGAACGGCGACCGGTTCGGCAACGATCTCTCGGCCGGCGACGTGAACCACGACGGCTACCCGGACCTCGCCGTCTCCGCCGTGGGTGAGGATCTGGGCACGTACGCCGACGCCGGTGCGGTCCACATCCTGCGCGGCAGCTCCCAGGGCCTGAGCGGTACCAAGTCCCAGTGGTTCGAACGCGCCACCAAGGGCGTACCGGGGGACCCGGAGGCCAACTCGTCCTTCGGCAGCTCGCTGCGGCTGCGCGACTCGGACCGCGACGGTTGTGCCGACCTGTTCACGGATTACCTGCGCTTCAAGGGCTCGGCGAACGGCATCACGGTCACCGGCGTCCAGAGTTCGGTCCGCCCGGGCTTCCTCCCATAGGCGTCGATCTCGCGCCTTCCTGCACCCGCACTCATGCCAACCAATGGAGAAACCTTCATGCACAGACAGCTCCGCATCTCCCTCGCCACCGCGGCGGCTGCCGCCCTCACCGGCGGCCTGCTGATCGCCACGACGGGCACCGCCGCCGCGGCCCCCGCCGGGATTCAGGGCGACTTCAACGGCGACGGCTACCGCGACATCGCCGTCACGGCCTCCGGCGCCTCCGTGAACGGCAGGACCGGCGCGGGCTCGGTCTCCATCCTGTACGGCTCCGCATCCGGCGCCGGCGCTTCCAAGATCCAGACGGTCAGCCAGGACAGCACCGGCGTCCCCGGCGGCGCCGAGAAGAACGACTACTTCGGCGCGATGATCACCGCCGGCGACCTCAACGGCGACGGCTACGCCGACCTCGCCGTCGGCGCCCCCGGCGAAGACGTGGGCTCCGACGTGGACGGCGGCTCGGTCACCATCCTGTGGGGTGGGAGCGGCGGCCTGTCCGGCGGCACCACCGTCAAGGACCCGTCGGCCGCCGGCCACGACAAGTTCGGCGGCATCGTGGCCGCCGGCGACTACAACGGCGACGGAAAGGCCGACCTCGCCATCTCGTCGGACCAGAACACCGTCGACATCTACCGCGGCGGTTTCACCAGAACCGGCTCCACCGGCGGCCACTACAGGGTCACCACACCGGTCGCGAAGGTCTCCGGTTACGACCTCTTCAACCTCACCGCGGGCGACGTGAACCACGACGGCCGCACCGACCTGCTCGTCGACGGTTACGAGAACGACAGCGCCGAGGGGTGGAACGCCAACTACTACTTGCCGGGCAGCGCGTCCGGCGTGACGACCTCCGGCATCCGCAAGCTCCCCGCGGGCGTCATCTCCGACATCGGTGACGTCAACGGGGACACCTACGGCGACATCGTCATCGGCGCCCAGTGGGACGCCGATGTCCCCGGCTCGCAGAAGGGCGGCGTCGTCACGGTCGTCTACGGCACGGCAAGCGGCCCCGTCGGTGGCCAGGATTCGATCACCCAGGACTCCCCGGGCGTCCCCGGCACCGGCGAGAAGGACGACATCTTCGGCTACGAGCTCTCGCTCGGCGACATCAACGGCGACGGCATGGACGACCTGGCTGTCGGCGCCCCGGGCGAAGACCTGAACGGCATCGTCGATGCTGGCATGGTCAGCGTCATCTACGGCTCCCCGGCCGGCTTCGCCACCACCGGAGCCCAGTCCTTCGCCCAGGACACCCCCAATGTCCCGGGCAGCAACGAGAAGAACGACGGCTTCGGCGCCGAGGTCTTCCTCTCGGACACCAACAACGACGGCAAGGCGGATCTGACGGTCGGCTCCCCCCAGGAGAACGCCGCCGACGGATACGTCGTGACCTTCAACTCCAACGGCACGAAGCTGGCCCCGACCGGCAAGGGCTACGGCCTCTCCGCCGTGAAGGTCTCCGCAACGGGCACACCGTGGCTGGGCGGCAACATGGCGGGCTGACACCTGCCACTGAACCCGGGCCTGTTTCCCGTACAGCAGGCCCGGGTTTCGCGCCCACCGGCCGGCCCCCCAGGGTCCCCCTAGGGGATGTCACAGCTCGGCCGCAAAGGGGGCCGGGTTCCCCGGCTCTCCCACCGCACACACGCGGACCAGGTACGTTCGATTACGTGGCTGGATTCAGGATCGGACGCGGCCGGGACAACCGCACCCCTCAACAAGGGCAACATCAACCGCAGCAGCAGCCGTACGGCACACAGGCACCACCGCCGCCGTACGGACAGCAGCCATGGCCCCCGGCGGGAGGCAACGGCGCCCCGTACGGAGCCCGGCACCCCGGCGGGCACCAGGGCAACAGCGGCGCACACGGCGAACCCGAATACTTCGGAGACCCGTACCACCAGCCCCACCAGGGTGACCCGTACGCCAACAACCCGGGTCACACCCAGGCGTTCAGCATCAACGAGGACCCGTACGGCGACGGCAACACCTACCGCGCCGGCCAGGCACCCGCCCAGCCCGCAGGCCCCCGCCTGCACTGGAAGCAGCTGCTGAGCGGCATCGTGCTGCGCCCCGGACCGACGTTCTGGCAGACGCGCGACTACCCCGTCTGGGGCCCGGCGCTCATCGTCACGTTCCTCTACGGCCTGCTGGCGCTCTTCGGCTTCGACCAGGCCCGCGACGACGCCATCCACGCAACGATCTCCACCGCCGTCCCGTACGTCCTCCTCACGGGCTTCGGCTTCGTCATCGGCGGTCTGGTCCTCGGCACGGTCACCCACACCCTCGCCCGCCAGCTCGGCGGCGACGGCGCCTGGCAGCCGACCGTGGGCCTCTCCATGCTGATCATGTCGATCACGGACGCCCCACGGCTGATCTTCGCGCTCTTCCTCGGCGGCGAGAACTCCCTGGTCCAGATACTCGGCTGGATGACCTGGCTGGCGTCGGCCGCGCTGTTCACATCCATGGTGAGCAAGTCGCACGACCTGCCGTGGCCGAAGGCGCTGGGCGCTTCCGCGATCCAGCTCATCGCTCTGCTGTCGATCATCAAGCTGGGCACGATCTGACGACCACGTCCCACGACCATGAAGAAACCCCCGGCACAAGGCGCCGGGGGTTCTTCGCTGTCACGGACGGGACCGGACCTGACCGGACTCAGAGGCTGTCGGGTGACCTGCGCGCGGAGGGGCCGGTGACGACGATCAATCGGCGAGGGGACACAGATGCCCGCCCATCGCCCTCGGCGTGCGACGAGCCGACGTGCGGCGCACGCTGTGAGAACGGAAGCCTCAAGAATCCTCGTACCTTTCCGGGTTCTTCGTAGCGCGCTGCCGCTCTGATCCCACCTGAGCCGCCGGCCCCGGAGCCTCGGGTGAGCGGCTCACGCATGCCGACCGACCAGGCACCTGAGTCACCGCGGCACAGCCCTGGCGAAGGAGGGCTTGTGAACGGCTACCCGCCCATCGCCGAGCACGGCATGGCCGGTGATCTTCAGACCGCCGCGCTTGTGTCGTCCGGGGGAACGATCGACTGGTGGTGCGCGCCGCGGTTCGATTCCCCCAGCGTCTTCGCCTCGCTGCTGAACAGTGCGCGCGGCGGTCATTGTCGGCTCGCCGCGGAGTTTCCGGACGGTAACGACGCGACGGTTCACCAGCTGTACCTCTCCGACACGGCCGTCCTGGGCAACCGCTTCCTGGCCCCCGGCGGCGTCGGTGAAGTGGCCGACTTCATGACACCGCTCGAACGCCGGGCCCGGAAGGTGCTCAGCGTCACCTGCGCGGCGGTGGAGGCCGAAGCCGCTCCTCTCCCCGCCGGCGGCGGGGAGCGGTCCGCGACGGTGGCGAGGGCCGGGACGCGCGGCGCTCACCGTGACCGAAGAGAAGGGCTGATCGGTGATGGCGGACGAGAGAGCCGAACGCATCGCGGAGTTCATCGGGCCGCTGCGGGTGAAACCGGGCTCGAAGGTGAACCTGGGCCGGGACTTCGATCCTCGCTACAAGGCCGGCCTGAGGAAACGCGACGGGGTCGAGCTGCTGCGGACCGGGGTGTCCCTGCTGGCGGAGTACCAGGAACGGCTGGCCGCCCAGGACACGTACGGCGTACTGCTCTGTCTCCAGGCGCTCGACGCCGGGGGCAAGGACGGGACGATCCGCCACGTCATGAGCGGCGTCAACCCCCAGGGCGTGCGGGTCAGCAGCTTCAAGGTGCCCTCCACCGAGGAACTCGACCACGAATACCTGTGGCGTTACGCCCGTCGGCTGCCCGCGCGCGGAGAGATCGCCATCTTCAACCGCTCGCACTACGAGGAGGTCCTCGTCGTGCGGGTGCACTCCGAAAACCTCGTCCGGCAGAAGCTGCCGGACGACGCCGGCGGCCCGGGGGTATGGGACCGCCGCTACCGGGAGATCAACAACTGGGAGCGCTACCTCACGGACAACGGGTTCAAGGTGGTGAAGATCTTCCTGAACCTCTCCAAGGAGGAGCAGCGCATCCGCTTCATGAAGCGGATCGACCTGCCGGAGAAGAACTGGAAGTTCTCCGCGGCCGACGTCAGGGAGCGGCGCCGGTGGGACGACTACCAGCACGCGTTCTCCGAGATGCTGTCGGCAACGAGTACGAAGTGGGCGCCCTGGTACGTCGTGCCGGCGGACCGGAAGTGGTTCGCGCGGATATGCGCGGCGGCGGTGCTCGCGCACACCCTGATGGACATCGATCCCCAGTACCCCGAAGTGGGGGAGCAGGCCCGGAAGGATCTGCTCGCGACCAAGCGGGAGCTGGAGCAGGAGGCCCCCGCGGGGGCCCCGGCCGACCCGTACGCCTCCCGGCATCCGACGGCTGCTCGGACCGCGGACGGGAGCCGCACGTCGGCGGGCGGCAGGCGCGCGTCCGGCACCAGGCGGCCGACGACGACGACGACGAAGAAGAAGAAGAAGAAGAAGAAGAAGAAGCGCGGCTAGGGCCCGGCGGACTAGCCCGAATCGGCCAGGTCGGACCGGATCGGAGGCACGACGATGACGGTGCAGTCAGACGCCGGAGGAGAGCGGCCCAGGGCTTCGGAGGACGGCTGGTACGCGCGTTCTCCCGAGGAGGTCCTGGCGGCGCTCGGTGTGGATCCGCAGGTCGGTCTCTCCGCGGCACGGGCCGCCGAACTCATCGCCGTTCACGGCCCGAACGCACTGCCCGAGGAGAAGCGGACTCCGGCCTGGCGCCGGTTCCTCGAGCAGTACCGCAGTTACATGCAGGTCGTCCTCGTGGCCGCGGCGGTCGTCTCGCTGCTCATCAGGGAGTGGGGCACCGCGATCCTGCTGTTCGCGCTGACGCTGCTGAACGCGGTCGTGGGCCTGCGCCAGGAGGGCAAGGCCGAGAGCGCGATGAACGCGCTGAAGTCGATGATGAAGGCGACGGCCCGGGTGCGCAGGGACGGGACGGAGTCGGAGATCCCCGCCGAACGGCTCGTCGTCGGCGACATTGTGCTCATCGCCGCAGGCGACCAGGTGCCGGCGGACGGACGCATCATCGAGGCCAACGCCCTGCAGATCGACGAGTCGGCGCTCACCGGCGAGAGCGTTCCCGCCGCGAAGGACGCCGACACGCTGCCGGGCGGCCGACCGGGACCGGGTGACCAGACCGACATGGCGTTCATGAACACCCCGGTCACCCACGGGAGCGGCGTACTCGTCGTCACCGCTACCGGCACCGGCACCGAGCTCGGCAGGATCTCCGGGATGCTGTCGGCCACCGAGAGAGAAGAGCCGCCGCTCACCAAGGAACTCAACACCCTCACGCTGTGGATCACCGGGGCAGCGGG
Source organism: Streptomyces sp. NPDC005151 (assembly GCF_053599875.1). Taxonomy (NCBI): domain Bacteria; kingdom Bacillati; phylum Actinomycetota; class Actinomycetes; order Kitasatosporales; family Streptomycetaceae; genus Streptomyces; species Streptomyces sp. NPDC005151. The sequence continues at coordinate 88,208 of NZ_JBSFYR010000015.1, forward strand.
CCTGACTATGATCGTGATGTTCGCCCTGGGCCGCGAGCGGGGACAGGCCTGGGACGTGCTGTTCGTCAGCGCGGTCTCGCTGGCCATCGCCGCCATCCCCGAAGCCCTGCCGACCGTGACCCAGGCGATCCTGTCCGTCGGCAGCCTCAACCTGGCCAGGCGGAACGCCATCGTGAAGGAACTGCCGTCGGTCGAGACCCTGGCGTTCACCTCGGCGATCAACTCGGACAAGACCGGCACCCTGACGATGAACCAGATGACCGTCGTCGAAGTGGTGAGTCCCACCGACCGGTACACCGTCTCGGGCACGGGCTACGGACTCGAGGGGAAGATCCACCATGCCGCGGGTTCCTCCGCGGGCATCGAGGACGCGATCCTGCCGTACGTGGTGGCCGGCGACGCGAAGCTGGTGGACGGCCAGGTGGTGGGCGATCCCACCGAGGGCGCGCTGCTGGTGCTCGCGCACAAGGCCGGGCTGGACATCGACGCCACGAGAGACGGCCTTCCCCGGCTCGCCACACTGCCGTTCGACCCCGGCTACAAGCTGATGGCCACCTTCAACTCGACGGTCGACGCGACTGGGCGGCAGGTGGTCCGATGCTTCGTCAAGGGCGCGGCCCCGGCGGTGATGGCGCGGGCCACCACCGCACTCGCGGCGGGCAGGACCCTCCCCTGGGACGCCGAACTGCTCCGGCGTGCCGAGGCGCGGACCGAACGCATGGGCGGCGAGGGGCGCCGGGTGATGGCCGCGGCCACCCGTGATCTGGACCCGGACGGCTTCGACCCGGACGGAGACCTGCTCGCGTACGTCACCGAGTTGCGGATGACCAGTCTCGTCGGCATGGTCGATCCTCCCCGTGAGGAGTCCAGGGCCGCCGTGGCCGACGCCCAGGCGGCGCACATCCGGGTCCGCATGGTGACCGGCGACGACGTCACCACCGGGGCGGCGATCGCCCGGCAGGTCGGCATCCCCGGCGAGGCCGTCCTCGGCGCCGAGTTCGCCGCCATGACCGAGGACGAGCAGCTCGCCCGCATCGACGGCATCGGCGTGGTGGGGCGGGTCGCGCCGGAGCACAAGGTACTGCTCGCCAACACGCTGAAGAAGCAGGGTGATGTCGTGGCGATGACCGGGGACGGCGTCAACGACGCACCCGCCATCAAGGCCGCCGACATCGGCATCGCCATGGGCAGCGGCACGGACGTGGCGAAGAACGCCGGACGCATGATCCTCTCCGACGACAACTTCGCCACCATCGTCTACGCCGTGGAGCAGGGCCGGAAGATCTACGACAATCTCACCAAGTACATCCGGTTCGTGCTCCTGCTGCTCGTCACCTTCGTACTGACGTTCCTCGGGGCCACCGTCTTCAACATCGCCGCCGGCGAACCCTTCACGCCGCCGCAGGTCCTGTGGATCCACTTCGTCGTCAACGCGTCCTTCGGCTTCGCGCTCGGCTTCGACCAGGGAAGCCCCGGACTCATGCGACGCAGGCCGCGTCCGCGAGCGGAGTCGGTGCTCACACGGCCCGTGCTGGTCACGGTCGGGCTCGGCGGACTGGCGATCACCATCGTCCTGCTCGGACTGATCAAGCTCGGTGTGGCCCGCTTCGACAGCGTCGAGACCGGTCAGTCGATCGCGTTCACCGCCTTCGCGCTCTGTCTGATCGTGGCCGCCTTCGAATGCCGCAGCGAGACGGACTCGGTACTGACGACGTCCACCTTCGACAGCAAGCAGATGAACTGGGTGGCACTGGCCCAGTTCGTACTCGCGGTGCTGGTAACCCAGTTGGACGGCTTCCGCCGCATCCTCGGGACGACCGAGATCAACGCACGGCAGTTCGGCTGGGCGCTGCTGGCCGCCTTCGCGCTCCTGGTCCTGTGGGAACTGGGCAAGTTCCTCGCCCGCCGGTCGAGGGACACCGGGTGAGCCGGCCCTGTCCCGTGCCCCGTGCGCCGGGGCTCGCCGTTCTCAAGGGTTACCGGCGCGGCCTGGTGCGAGGCGACCTCGTGGCCGGGATCACCGTCGCGGCCTCTCTTGTGCCGCAGGTCATGGCGTATGCGAGCGTCGCCGGTCCGCCGTCGGCCGCCTGTCGGCGATCCTGAACGAGAACGGTGACGTCGACAAGCACCCGACCCCGACCGACGGGACCTCCAGCTGGGACGCTTCGGTTGCCGTGCGACCAGCGGCCCGGCGGCCAAAGCAGGGCGGGGGTGTCGACGCCTGTCCTCGGGCCGTGCGTGAGCGGGCTGAGAACGCTCCGGACGATCAGGCATCCGGCACGGAACGGGTACGCGAAGGGTTCGCTGGGTTACACCCTGTGCCCAGCGCTCAAGAGGAGCTGACCGCCGCCTCGGCAGTTACAGCGCCTCCTTGGAAGGCGTGATGGGCTCGCCCGACTTGCGTACCGGAGGCAAGACGCTCCACGGAAAATTGATCCAGCGATCGGTCTTCTTCCACACGTACTCACACTTCACGAGCGAGTGCGGCTTCTCGTAGATGACTGCGCTGCGCACCTCGGCGACGTGCTCGATACAGAAATCGCGCACCAGCTTCAGCGTCTTCCCGGTGTCCGCCACGTCATCGGCGATCAGGACCTTCTTGTCCGAGAAATCGATGGCGTTGGGAACGGGCGCCAGCATCACCGGCATTTCCAAGGTGGTGCCCACGCCGGTATAGAACTCGACATTCACCAGATGAATGTTCTTGCAGTCCAGCGCGTACGCCAGCCCGCCGGCGACAAAGACCCCGCCCCGCGCGATGCTCAGCACCACATCCGGCTCGTAGCCGTCGTCGGCCACGGCCTGCGCCAGCTCGCGCACGGCATGACCGAACCCGTCGTACGTCAGATTCTCTCGTACGTCAGTCATGGTCCGGTATCACACCTGGGTCCGGTGGAAATTCATGAACGAACGCGAAGCCGTCGGCCCGCGCTGCCCCTGGTAGCGCGAACCGTACCGCTCGGAGCCGTACGGGAACTCCGACGGCGAACTCAGCCGGAACATGCACAGCTGGCCGATCTTCATGCCCGGCCACAGCTTTATCGGCAGCGTCGCAAGGTTCGACAGCTCCAGCGTCACATGCCCGGAGAACCCGGGATCGATGAACCCGGCCGTCGAATGCGTCACGAGCCCGAGCCGCCCGAGCGAACTCTTTCCCTCCAGCCGCGACGCAAGATCGTCGGGCAGCGAAATGACCTCGTACGTCGAGGCAAGCACGAACTCGCCGGGGTGGAGGATGAACGCCTCATCCCCGTCCGGCTCGACCGTGCGCGTCAGATCCGCCTGCTCGACGGCTGGGTCGATATGCGGATAACGGTGGTTCTCGAACACCCGGAAGTAGCGGTCGAGCCGCACGTCGATGCTCGATGGCTGCACCATCGACGGGTCGTACGGATCAATGCGGACCCGCCCGGCGTCGATCTCGGCCCGGATGTCCTTATCTGAGAGAAGCACGCCCCGAGGATACGCAGAACGCGCGGGCCCGCCCCAACCGGACTGTCCCGCGCGTTCTGCCACGACCGTCTGCCGCCGCTCCTGCCCCCTGCTTCTACCGCCGCTCGAACTCCACCGGAACTGCCTGCCGCAACCGGGCACATCGCGGACAGCGGATAAGCCGCCCGGGACCGATCCGACCGGCCCCGAGCTGCTGCAGCGGGAACGAAGCGGTAGCGAAAATGTGCCCTTCGGCGCAGCGGACGACGGTGTGCTCCATGGAGTCCATCAAGTCCCTTCCCCAACAAGCCTTGGACGAGAAAGCCACATTAGGGGATGAACAGGACGCCACTCCAGGCGGCACTCCGACTACGTACGCTACGCCCCCAACTCCCGCCCACAGCAACCGCATCCACCCTTGGCGCATGACACGCAGGCCCCCGGTTCGTACACCGGGGGCCTGCCATGGGGTAGAGTGTGCGACGATGCATCGCTGATCATTCAGTGCGCTTCGCGGGTGTAGTTTAATGGTAGAACATGAGCTTCCCAAGCTCAGAGCGCGAGTTCGATTCTCGTCACCCGCTCCATGCAAAAGCCCCAGGCCAGCGGCCGGGGGCTTCTCTTATGTCTGGGCCTCTCACGACTTGACGTGCCCCAACTCGCGCACCTGCAAGATCTGCAAGAATCGCTCACTCCGGAGCAGCTCAGGCCCGGCAGAACGTGAATCGCCGGGCGGCTTCCGCAGGCGTGACCCCTTGTCCCCGCCCAGGGACGTCGTACACGAGGGCAGCACCTTCCACGCGCAGCCGCGCACCGTTCCCATCCCGTGTCATGGTGGCAGCGTAAGCGCTGACGTCCGCAGCAGAGACATCGTCCCTCCCCCGCTCCTCGTTCTGTCTGAGCAGGTCCGCTTCGCTCTGAGGGAAGCGGAGCACGGTCGTCGGCGCACCGTATCGTTCCGCGATGGCCACAAGGCGTGCGCGTGCTTGCGGTCTGACGTTCGTCGATTCGGCGACCGCGATCCTGCCCGCAGCGAGTCTGTCGGTGATCCGGCGGTCACGCTCGTCGAAGACCCGCGCATCAGCCGCGTCGGAGGCGACATCCGCCCCTTCGCCCCCGAAGAACTCCGCACGGATCTCGTCACTGGAGACGACGGCTGCCGAGTCGAGCCTCCCCTGAGCGACCAGCTCACGAACGAAGGCGGTCTTGCCTGAGGCCGGCGGTCCGACGAGCACGACGAGTCCTGCGGGGATCACCATCGGCTCGAAACTCATGACGCTTGGCCTGGCAGGGACAACAGGCTTGCACGATCGGGGCGGCTGTAAGCCACTCGTTCGGCTTCCTGGGCGCATGCGATGAATTCCTTGATCGCCTGGAGCTGTTCGGCCCGGCGCGCCTCGCCGCTGGCTCCCCTCAGCCGTCGTTCCTCGGCCCGCTGCGCCGATCGCTGGGTGGCACGCTGGGAGAGGGCCGTCAGCCCGCCACCGAGCGCGACACCGGTGAGCGAGAGGACCAAAGTCCACACCTCCAAGGCCATGGTGTCCCCCTAGGACAAGTCCTTACGCATCAGCGTGCACATGGTCTCGTACCGGCGCAGCGAACCGTCAGGCGCCTCCACGTCCCAGGCGTCCGGCAGGCTGCCGTAGGCCACGTACCCCAGGCGTTCGTACAGCGCCCGAGCGCGTGGATTGCTCTCCTCCACCCCGAGTTCCGCACGCCGCAGGCCACGTGCCCTGATGCGGTCCTCCGCGGCGCGGATGAGCGCGGTGCCCAGACCGCACGACTGGAGGGCCGGAAGCACCCCGAGCTGCCACAGCGTGCCGGCGCCGGCCGCGACCTGGTAGTCGACGCCGCCGATCGCCACCGGAAGACCCACCGGTGTACAGACAGCCAGGTAGTCCACTTCCCCGGCCGCCGCACGCTCCAATTCACGTGCCACCTGCCCCAGGTGGGTCGCCGACCCGGACCAGGAACAGGCAGGCAGATCAGCGGCCGCCAGATCACGGACGAGGACAGGGACGACGACCTCGGCCGCCCCAGCAGGCAAGAGACTCATGCACCTATCCCAGCAGTCCGAAGAAGATCTGCACAGTGGATTTCGGCGCAGGGTACGAGCCCCGAACGGCGCGTGCCACTACGTGCCGGTCAGGGCGGTCAACAGCGGTCAGCCGTGACCTTCCCGCAGACCTCGGCAGCAGCCCGCCGGCAGCACATCCCAGCAGGCCACGATCCTCTGTGGGCTCAGATGGCGGGTGATTCCCAAGCTCAGAGCGCGAGTTCGATTCTCGTCACCCGCTCCACGATGAAGGCCCTGGTCGGAGAGCAGGGCCTTTTTTGTTGTCTAGACCTCTTTGACGCGTGCCATGCGCGTGCCGTAACTGCCTTGACCTCGCCTCAACCTCGAACTTTCGTGACGGGCCGTCGGGTTCTCCGGCGGTCCGTTTCGCTTGTCGGGTCGGTCATGGGTAGGCCGATGACCCGGCTGTCGCGTCGGTGTCCGCCGGGTTCCACGGATCCGGTGCTCATGCCGCCAGTGTGCTCGCGACCACTGACCACGCCCGCGGCGGCCCAGTAACGTCCATCTGGACCTGCCCCGGCCGCGCGGCGACCACCGGCGAGTGCTGGCGGTGCTGAGATTCCCGGAAGGAAACGGCTGACCCCGGGCGCTCACCGAAAGCCCGGCCGACGCCGGGGCGGCGAAAGGCTTGGTGTGCGGGGCCGACGGAACCGGGTAACGTCTTTGTCATGTTCTTCCAGACGCCGATTTACGAGTGAGAGCGTGATGGGCCCCTGCTGACGTCCCTCGACGTCGCCGCGCCCGTCCCCCACCGATGAATCCGTAGATCACTTCACATCATTCCGGGAGAACCCATGACCGTGAGCAAGAACATCAACAACCCCGTGGGCATGGGCGGCGGCCAGCGCAAGAGGCTGTCCCGCGCCGAACGGCAGAATAATGGTCCGCACCGCAACCTCGACCGCAAGGGTGCCGCCGACCGGAAGGCGGAGCTGGTGCGCAAGATGCGCGAGAAGGCAGGCGCAGCCGAGGGCGCCGGGCAGACGGGCGACGACACCGCACAGAGCTGACGCACCGCCGCCGCAGGGCGGCACCGCACGGGGCAGGGCCCGGACCGCGACGCACGGTCCGGGCCCTGCTGCCGTACCGGGGCTCTGCGGCCGTACCGGGCGCGGCCGGTCCCGCTCAGCTCTCGGCCGACCACCCGCGTCTCAGCCGCCCGCACGGGGGTGGGCGTGCCACTACGTGCCAGTCAGGACGGTGAACAGCGGTAAGCAGAGGCCCGAACGAAGCCACTACGGCACGCCCCCAGGGGCGCGTTTCCCCAGGTCAGAGGCGGGCAAGCCTACGCAGTACCGGGTGATTCCCAAGCTCAGAGCGCGAGTTCGATTCTCGTCACCCGCTCCATGCAAAAGCCCCAGGCCAGCGGCCCGGGGCTTCTTTGTTGTCTAGACCTCTCAGGGCCGGGGCGGCCGTGTCACCGCAGCGGGCCCGACACCGCTCGGTGTCGGGCCCGCTGGGCGGTCAGCGCGTGGGCCGGGGTGCCTGGTCGGCACCCCGCCTCATGCGTCAGGCGTGGGAGCCGGCCTTGCGACGGCGTACGACGAACACCGCGCCCGCGCCGATCGCCAGGGCCGCGCCGCTCGCGAGGGCCAGCTGCGACGTCGCGGAGGACGAGCCCGTGGCGGCGAGGCTGCCGCTCACGGGACTGGCCGACGCGCCGCTCTGCGGCTTGAGGTCCGAGGTGTTCGGCTTGGTCGTGCTGGGCTTGGCATCGTCGACCTTGCCGGGCTTGCTTCCCGCGGCGGCGATCACGAACTCGTAGCCCTCGAGGTCCGGGTTCCCGCCGCAGGTGCCGTTGTCGTTGAAGTAGTCACCGGCGACGAAGGTGATGCCGTTGCCCGCGGGGGCCGAGGCGTCGATCGTGAGGCGCATCTTGACGTCGGCGTGGGCGCCCGCCTTCAGCGGGCTGATGGCGTCCATGTAGTGCTCGTTGTCGACGGTCTTCCACGTCGAGGACGAGGCGGACGACCACTGCAGGTGCACCAGGTCGTCGATGTCGTTGAGCCCGCTCCGGTCGGTCGCGTGGACGTAGGCGAACGGAAGTACCTCGTCCATCGTCTTGTCGGTGCCGTTGGTCACCCGGAGATTGAAGTTGACCTTCGTGCCGGCGACGACTGTGGACGGCAGACCCGTGACGACCGTGGTGAGCTCGGCCTCGGGGACGCAGCCCTCGCCGCCCTCACCCTCCTCCTCCTTCGCCTTGGCCAGCGCCTCGTCGGCGGCGGTCTTGTCAGCGAGCGCCGCCTCGGTGGCCTTCTGCGCCTGGTCCAGCGTCCGGGCTGCGGCGACCCGCTCGTCGTCACGCGCGTCCAGGGCTTCCACGACCTTGGCATCGGCGGCGGCCTTGGCATCGGCGGCGGCTGCGGCGGCGGCTTCCGCCTCGGTGAGAGTCGTCGCCGCCGCGGTCTTCTCCTCCTCGGTGGCCGTCTCCGGGAGGGCGTCGACCGCCGCCTTGGCGTCGACGACCGCCTGGTCGGCGTCGGTCTTCGCGGTGGCGGCGTCGGCCGCCGCGGCCTCGGCGGCCTTGGCCGCCACGGCCAGGGGAGCGGTGTCGGACAGGAGCGCTTCCAGAGCCGCGTAGGCGGCACTCTCGGCCGCAACGGCGTCGTCGTACGCCTCGTTCGCTGCGGCGGCGGCCTTTTCCAGCTCCGCGATGGACGGCTTCTCCTGCGTCTGCGCTGCCGGCTTGTCGTCGGCGAACGCGGGGGTGACCGACAGCAGGAGGGCAGGCGTGGTCACTGCGGCGGCAACAGCTGTGGCAAGAATCCGGCGAATCTTCACAAGAGCCCTTCGGGGTCCGAAAAGAGAAGAAGGGGTCGCAGCGGAATGGGACACGCAGATGCGACTTGAGGTGATCGTATTACCGGGGCAACGGTCGACCGTCACGAGTTTTTCACCTGTTCCGGCCAACACCACAACACCGGGACAGACAGAAAAGGCGAAAAGGTGCAGTTGCTTTCACTGCCTGTGCTTTCGCTGTGAGGAATGCCACATGACCCTGGACGCGTCGTTCTACGCCTCTCCGGCGCCGCCCCACCTGGCGAGCACCCGCACCTCCGCGTACGCGACCCTGCCGCCGGAGCGCATCTCATCTCCTTCCTCAGCACCTGTGAAGTCTCGCGGGCCAGCCCACTCTGCGGTTCCGCCTTGCGGTACCCCTGACGTCCAAGCTCCACGCAGTGGGTGCGGTACTGCCACCACTCGTGGGCCGCGTCGAAGCGCCCCCGCTCGGCGGTCTTCCCCGTGCTCAGCAGTACGAAGGGGATACCTCGGCCCCAGAAGGAAAAGGCGTCGACCTCGGGGCAGTCTCGGGACAACGAGAACACTCGCACCCCGTGCGCCTCCAGAAGATGGACCACGTTGGGAATGGGGACGACACCCAACCCCCACCGAGCACCGATGAGTTCGGCTGCGCGCTCGGCCGGACATTCCGCTGAGGCTGCCAACCAAGGCCGGTCGCGCTGCTGACGTCCGACAGCGACGACATGACCAGACTCTGCGGTAATCACGTCCGGATCATCGCCCTCTGACCCATCGAATGAGCTTGGCGTTCCCTGCCCTTGGACGTCACCAGGATTCTCTCCCTGCGGAGTGATCGAGACATGGCACCGGCCGCTCCCTGGGACGCGCCTGCGCCGAAGGGGCAGGCGCAATAGCTGGGGGCGCTCGGGGCAGTTGGAACTCTGGCCTATCAGCGGGGCGGGGCAGGGACCGCCCAACCGTAGAGTTCGTCGAGGCCGATGAGCAGGACACGGTCGTCGCCACGTGCCGCTTCGGTGCGCAACGCATCACTGAAGCCTGCGGCGCTGAAGCAGGCGAGCGCGCACTGGGTGGTGTCCATGGCTCGTCCGGCAAGGAGCTCCCGCGCCCGGACGAGCCGCTCCAGGTGGCTCATCCCCATGACCGTGCCCCACTTCGCCTCGCCGAGCAGGTGCACCGTCGGCTTCCTACCGCCGGACCCGGGTTCGGGCACGGCGACATCGATCTGGATCTCCTCCGTGCGGCCTGGTCGGTCACCACGCCGCCGCCGACCTGACCCAACGCGGAGCTGAGCAGGGACCGCCCCGGCCCGAGGACGTACTCCCGGCACATCGTCTCGAAGTGCGGCCCGGCGACCTGGGCTGCGAAGCGCTCCGCCGACTGTGCCCATACGTCCGACGCCTGGCCGGCCTCCAGGCGGGCCCAGGAGGGCCGCATCACGGCCTCGTAGAAATTGATCAGGGGCTCAGTGATGCGGTACTGCGACTTCCCGGCCCTGAAGATGTCCACTTCCCGCACCGACAGGTTGGCTGTCCTCCAGCACCTTGAGGGGGTGCGAGATGTCCACCGACTTACGGCCGATGTACCCGGCGATCCCACCCCTCGTGGTGTTGCCCTGAGCCACTGCGGCAAGGACCGAGTGATACAGCGCGGTGTCCCGGATGTCCGCCTCCTCGATCCCTCCCCCTCGCGGGTCCGGGAGAACGGAAGGCCGCCGCGTCATGCTTGCAGCACATCAGGCACCCGGCGCGCGGGTCCTGGACATCGTGAAGGACCTGATCAGCGAGACGCACGTGCCTGCTGCGCCAGCACTCCGATACCGGGTATCAGGGCTGGCAAAACGGAGTCAGTGGGAGGCCGTGTGGGCGCGGCAGTGGCAATTGGGTCTCGTGCAGCGAGACCCGGCCGGCCAGAACGACGGCGGCATCGGCCCAGACTCTCCCGCCCCTCCGCGGTTCACGGCCGCAGACTTCGTCAAGCCCTCCTATTGGCAGCAGCGCGGCAAATTCGACCTCCCCAACGAGCGTTTCACGTCCTTTCTGCCGCCCTTCTCCAACCTGTCACAGAGGGGTGGCGACCATGGTGTCCACACCGGGACGCTCGAAGTCTTTGGAGTCGACGTTCCAGCCCAACGGTCGCATCCCCCGGGACGCGGCGAGCTGCCGGCTGTACGGGGTGAAAGCACCGCCCGGGGCCCGGTAATACTGCGGCCGGACGCCTCCGGACGCCTTGGTGATCATGCGTTCGGCATCCAGGATCTGCTGGGACTGGTATGCCTCGGACTTGGTGTCCATGGTGGTGTCGTGCGAGACCGCGTGGTCGCACAGCCGGTGCCCGGCCGCCACGACCTCTTTGACCAGGTCCGGGTGTGCCTGGGCCTGCATGCCCACCATGCAGAACGTAGCCTTCACACCGCTGTCCTTCAGCAGTTGCAGCACCTGCGGCGTCCAGACCGGGTCCGGTCCGTCGTCGATGGTGATGTTGACGCCCCGGGCGCCGCGGTCCGAGGCGTGCGCGATGTCCGCCGCCACCTTGGCGACGGTCCCGTCCTGGGACCGGGCGTCCGGCGCTGCGACACGCGCTTGCGGCTGCCGCCCTCCGGCGGGGTCGGCCTGCGCGGTCCACACCGAGGTGGCAGCGGCCACCGCCGTCACCCCGAGCGCCGCCGCGAGAAGCCGGCCGTGCCATCCCCTTCCCTTGTGCCTTGCCATGTCCGCCCGCCCCTTTGCTGTGTCTCCGCCGATGCCGTGCCCTCATCAAGACATACGAAGGCCCGTGCAAGATCCCCCTGTTACCGATCGCAGACGAATCCGCAGGGGGCCGGCGACAAACGCAGGAGTTCCGCGACAGGTAAGGGGGCGCAACGGCCTCGAAAAGGTACTGGCGAGGACGGCCGACGCCGATCTGCACGGATTCCGGCGGAGACACCCACGCATTCGATTCACCCGCCATTCGGACCGGACCGACGTCATCACCAGCGCGATCGAGCGACTCGACGCCCTCCCGAACTCCGGTTGACCAGCAGATCCACCTGTCCCAACGAGCCTGAACCATCCCACCGGAAACATAGACTCCGGCGCCCACCCGACGCGACAATCGGGCCAATGGCCTGCCCACACGCCCCGACAAACGAAGAAGAGCCCGTCAGCAAGCTGACGGGCTCCCGCGAAAGATCGAGGCTTAACCTGCCATCAGGTCAGATCGTCGGTGTGTCATCGACGATCTCCCTGTGCGGCTCGACAATGAACCTCCAGCCATCGCTGGGCTCCAGGAACCGCACTCGGGTCGGGTAGATGTCCAGGGCACGGCGGTCGCGGTTTTGGCTGTTCGTGCTCTTCCGCCCCCGGGCCGGCTCCTCGTACAGGTCGACCTTGACGTCCGGCACCGCGACGGTTTCCTCGCTCCAGCGCTGAACGATCCCCGCGCCGAACGCTTCCCGTGCGGCGAAGTAGAGCGACTCCAGGGATTCCTTGTTCCCGTCCGGCACGAAAAGGGCGAGGTTCAGGAGGACGCCGGCGCTCTGGAGAACCTCGATCTCCTCCCCTGCCTTGTCGGCAATCCAGATCCCGCGCTCTTCGGCATTGTCCGGGAAAACATGAATTTCCTTACCGAAGATCGTCCTCGCGGCGAAGGACCCTCCCTCGAACTTCTTACCCGGCTCCGTAAGGAAAGCCGGGGCGTAGCAGTCGAGAGGAAGGCCATCCATTTCTGCCGAGACGAAGATACCGTCCTGGAGGCCCAATTCCGAAACCTCTCCGGCCGTAAGACGTCGAGCCGTAACCTTCTCGGTATTCACGCCATTCCCCTTTTTCGCGGCGTCCTGTAAATTCATTAGGACTATACCACGAAAACGAACAGCCAATCCCTTTACGCACACCTTCGCACTCACGATAGTACAGTCAACCCTCCGAGTAATTTCCTCCACAGAACAGCAGGCAAATCCTCTCTCATCGCCGGGCGAAACGCAGCCCCCGTAGAGGAATACGGTGAGGCCCAAGAGGTGACTCACTGCTTCGGCGGGTTTCGGAACTAAGTCAGCCGCCAAGTGAAATGCGAGCGGCCTTGGTCGAATGGCGCCCCAGCGACCCAATCGAGCGAACCATGGCGGTCGCCTCTTCGATCGGGCACTTCACGCCTGGCCCCGACGGCCGCCTTCACGGGGCGGCCATCTCTTCACCCACGGCCCAGGCGGAGTCGAAGGAGTAGCACCGGTACTCCCACTCCAATAGACCCGCACCAGTAGGACGTCCTGGCGCGGCCGCGCCGTCGCGGCGGTGATTCGTGAAGGCTTTGAGCCGCCTGACCGACGACCGGCCGCCCGAGAACACCCACGCGATCGGCGGCTACTGGACCCGTGCCAATGACTCCGAGATCGACCTCGTCGGCGCCGACCGCTCAGCCGGGAACGCAGCCGATCAGTAGGGCAACCCGGCGTCGTCCATGACGTCGGCGATCTCCGAGCGGCGTGCCTCATCCGGACCCCGAAAAGCGGCAAACAGCGGTCCCCAGAAGTGCGGCAGGACTATCGCGGAAGATCGCAAAGACATCTGTTTCTGCAGGTCCAGGGCAGTATGAAGTGCCCATGCACCAGTGATTTCCAAGCTCGGAGCGCGAGTTCGATTCTCGTCACCCGCTCTTCCGACAGGGCCCAGGTCAGCGACCTGGGGCGACCGCGCTCCCCCGCAGCAGGGGCGGAAGCGGTGCCGCAAACCTACGATGGCTCGAGAAGGCGCCATCAAGTCGAACCGGCGTTCCAGAGGAGGCCGCGATGGTGGAGCACTTTGTCTGGGTGACGACACGCCGCATCAAGCCGGGCGCGCTGGAGGAGTTCGAGAGGGCCTGGCGCCCGGACCAGTACCCGCAGGCACTGCGCCGCGCCTACGCATACTGGTCCGAGGACGGGCAGGAGATCACCGGGGTGTCGTTCTGGGACACCAAAGAAGCGTGCGACTCCTGGCGGGCCTCCGCGGCGGAGACGCAGCGGCGTGAGGCCATGGCCCCTTACATCGTCGAGGAGCGGGAAGGCTTCTACCGCGGCCGCGAACTCGGAGTCGGGCCCACCTGAAGCCACCGCGGTCCTTGTGCCCGTGCCCCGGAACGCCGAGGACGGACAGCACCGGCCCGCCGGCCCACGGACACCGACGCCGGCCTCCATCGACCCTCTGGAGGCGACAATGGAGATATGGCCCCGTAAACCGTGAACCGACCTGCGAGGTGGCCGATGAGCACTCTCGAAGAACAGATCGACGTTGATGTTCCGATCGCTCTGGCCTGGGAACGCCTCCACCAGGTGGAGACCTATCCGCGATTCGTCGAAGGTGTACGCGAGGCTCGTTCGGAGGACGGGCACCGGGCACACCTGGACGTCGACGCGGGCGGCCGGGCTCAGGAGTTCGAAGCCGAGATCACCGACCGCGGCAAGGAACACAGGATGGAGTGGCAGACCACGAGCGGTCCCGACCTGGCGGGATCCTTCTCACTGCTGCCCATCGACCAGGAGCACACCCGAGTCCAGGCCCGGATCGAGTACGACCCGGGCACCGTCAAGGAGGCGTTCGGCGGGCCGAAGGGATTCGCCCAGGCGACCGCGATCGAACGGCGTGTACGGGACGACCTCGAGCACTTCAAGGAGTTGGTGGAACAGAAACGGTGAGGCGCCCCCACCTAGTACGACGGCAGTGCGGTCCACGGCCGTCGTGCCCCATCCGTGCCCTTCAGCACGCCAAACCGCTCCGGGGGGCTCGACCCGGCCCCCACGGCCGTTCCCCGGTACGTCGGTACATCGCTCAGGGCGCAGGCGGTGAGCGGGCCGGCGCCGGCGGCGATGGCTGTGGCTGCGACTACAGGCTCTGCGCATGCGACGGCGCGCAGGAGGACGGCAGGAGTCCACAGTCGGCTCGCATGCCGCAGGGCGGGTCGGTCGGCGAGCTCGGGGGCCGCGGTCGGGCGGTGACGGTGGTGGGGGGTGGGTGTTCGGGATCACGGCTCGGGCCTGGGCCGGGCACTCATACCGCCATCTCCTCACGGCCGGGACACGCGCGGGGTGTCGGTCAGCGATCCGCAGCGGCCTCTGCCGGGACCGGGACGCCGCTCTTCGCGGACTTGTCTCAGCACGGATGGTCCCCGGCGCAGCGGTCCTCACCGCCGACTACGTCATACGGCGGCATGTGGATATGCCCAGACTTGCCGAAGTTGCCCGATCTGGTCAAGGTTGTCGGAAAGGTGAGAAGCGTCACGACCTCGGCGTCGCATGCCTCACCTTCCCTACGGAGGGAGAGCGACCATGACTGACAGTTCCCATGCGCTTGGCTCAGGGGACACGAAGGTGCAGCATCCCGTCCAGGAGACGCTGGCGCACCCCATGCAGACGGTGACGACGGCAATGGAGAAGGTTCCTGGCGCCGAGAGGGTCAAGGGGATCGTCGACGGTGTTCTGGATTCCGTCGGGATCGTCTCGCCCCATGCACGGCGTGTCGCGGCGTACACCGGCGCCGGGCTGCTCGGCGTGGCCGGTGTGGTCGAGTGGCCAGTGGTCGCGGCGGGCGCCGCCGTGGTGTGGCTCACGCAGCCGCGTCCCAAGGATGTCGCGGCGGCCCGGACAGCCGGCGAGGCCCGCGCCGAAGCATTGCAGGCGAAGCACGCCGCCGGGTCGGCCAAGGCGTCGACGGCCACCGGGAAGGCGAAGACCCGTCCGGGCAAGGCCACGTCGGGGACGGCGAAGACCCGCGCGCCCAAGAAGACGAGCACGTCGGGCACGGCGAAGGCCCGCTCGTCCAAGCGCGCCGCCACGAACACCTCGCACGCCAAGGCAGGTGGGCGGAAGAAGCCGTGACGCCGGCCTTCCACCCGCTCCGACGACCGTTCCGCCGCCGGCCCGTGCGGCAAGCCCGCGAAGGTGAGACATGTTGCTCCGCTTGCTGACCGGGCTGCCCGCCGTGGTCCTTCAGAACGCCTTGGCCGCCCCCGTCGAGGCCACGCGCCGGCTCGCCCCGCCGGCCACCGACACGGCGCGGACGATCGCTGAGCTGGTGAGCACCGGTGCGCGTGGCGCTGTGAGCGGCGCGGCGGCGGTGGCGGCGACCGCACTGCGGGTCGGCAGGGTCGCTCGCAACGCCGTGACCCCTCACGTCGGTTACTGGCACGCCGGCTCCCGGATGCACCTCGCACTGCGGCACCATCCGGACTCGCAGGAACCCAGCGTGGAGCGACTCGAGGCCGCCGCCGAGAAAGTGGCCGTCGAGCTGGCCGAGCACCCTGACGTGCTGATCGCCTACTGGGACGGCGGCCTGGGGCGGCTGGTCATGGAGACCACCGAGGATGCGATCAGCGAGCAACTGGTGGACTGGGCGTCCGAACTTGCCGCCGAACACGGGCTGGTGCACGTCGGTGACCAGACGCTGGAGCACGCGCACCCGGGTGCAGCCGGGGGCGTGCGCGCCAATACTGTCGCCGTGGCGTGCGACGCGGCGGGCATCGCCACCTCCCTCGCGGCACGGACACTCTTTCTGAAGCCCGTGCCGGAGGTCTTCGTGGCCGCGGTCGTCGTGATGCGTGAGGACTCCCGGGTACGGACGGTGCTGAGCCGCGCGCTGGGCCCGGACGTGGCCGATCTGGTGCTCGCCGCGGCCCATGCGGCTGTCTGTGGGATCGGGCAGTCGCCGAGTCCGCTGCTGCTCGACGCGGCATTGCGGACAGCCCAGTTGGTGGAGTCCGTTGCCCAGCTCGCGGCATTCGACGCCCTGCACGACACGCTGTGCGCTCCGGACAGGCTGACCGTGGCCGGAGACGACGTCGTACGTCCGCCGCTGCGTTCGTGCCCTGGCGAGGAGTATGCCGACGCCGCGATCAACGGGATGCTGGGCGGCGCCCTCACCACGCTCCTGTTCACCCGCAACCTCGATGGGGCGGCCGAGACCGTACTGGCCGGTTCGCCCAAGGCTGCGCGCTACGGCCCGGCGGCCTTCACCGCGGCGCTCGGCAGCGCCCTGGCGCGCGAGGACGTGCTTGTCCGCAGCCCGGAGCGGCTGCGCCGACTGGAGCTTGTGGACACCGTGGTCCTGCATCCTGAAGCGCTGCGCGGCACTCGGCGCACCGTGCTCGAGGTCCATCCCAGCATGGCCGGCTGGGATCACCGTCGGCTGTGGCAGGAGTCCACCGCAGCCCTGAGTGCGCCCGGGGACAGGGCAGTGCCGTCCGGGGAGCCGGGACTCGGCCTGCGACCGGTGCCCGACGAGTTGGCGTCGAACACAGGGCGGTCGGACACGGGACTGATGATCGCGTCGGTGCGCGGCGAAGATGTCGGTACCGTCCTGGTCGGCTGGGAGGTCGACCCGATGGCCGAGGCCGCGTTGAACGCGGCGCGCCGGGCCGGCCTGCACGTTGTTGTGCTGGACGACCACTCGCTCGGCGAGTTCGGGACGCTGGCCGACCAACTCGCCCCTGCCGAGATCCCCTTGGCCGAGGTGGTGGCCGGCCTGCAGAGCGGCGGGCGGACGGTCCTCACGGTGGCGCGCGTGCCGGACGACCGGGCTGCAGCGGAACGGGCGTTGACCGCGGCCGCCCGCGACGTACTCAACGGGCTGCTCCGCAGTGACATCGCCGTCGCCGTCGCCGACGAGCGCAGCGCTGTCGTCTGGGGCGCGGACATTCTGCCGTTGCGCGGGCTGGAGGGCACGTGGCGGTTGCTGTCCGCCGTGCCCGCTGCACGGGCGGCCGCCCGACGGTCCAAGTTCCTCGCCGAGGCGGGCGCCACGCTCTCCGAGCTCCTGGTACTCACCCGCGGGGCCCGGACGCAACGGGTCCCCTTCCCCCTCGAACTGCGGATCAGCCCTGTCAACATCGCCACCGCCGCGGCTCTGGTGTCGGGCTGGTTCACCGCGCTGGGTGTCGCCGCCCGTACGACCCCGCACCCCAGGCCGCGGGTGCCTTGGCACGCTCTGCATCCGGAGGAGGTCATGGCCCGGCTGGCGAGGGCGCCGCGGGCCGCGCCCACCGCATGGGCGGTGGTGCGGACCCGGGCCGGCCACGTCGTGGGCGCCGCAGCCACTCACCCGGCCTTCGCGCCGGCGCGGGTCGGCGCACGTCTGGCAGGCGCCGTGTGGGCCGAACTCGACGACCCGTTCACCCCCATCCTGCTGGTCGGTGCCGCCGCGTCGGCACTGCTGGGATCCGCAGTGGACGCATTCCTCGTCATCGGCGCCGTCGCGGGGAACGCATTGGTCGGCGGAGTACAGCGGCTGCGCGCGGAGCAGGCACTGTCCGAGCTCGTCACCGGGCAACGGCGAACAGCCCGGCGCCTCCCCGACGTGTCAGCAGATGAGGCGTCCCTCGTCGAGGCCGAACGACTGGCGCCCGGCGAGGTGATCGAGCTGCGCACCAACGACGTCGTGCCGGCCGACGCGCGCCTGCTGGAGGTCAGCGGCTTCGAGGTCGACGAGTCCTCGTTGACCGGCGAGTCACTGCCCACCCGCAAACAGGTGGCCGCCGTACCACAGGCGCCCGTCGCCGACCGCAGTTGCATGGTGTTCGAGGGCACCACGGTGGTGGCCGGCCACGCCCGCGCCGTGGTGGTGGGCACCGGCGACCAGACCGAAGCCGGCCGCGCGGCGTCCCTCGCCGCCCGGGTCCCCACCTCGGCAGGGGTCCAGGCACGACTGCACCGGCTGACCCGCCGGGTCCTGCCCCTCACCCTCGCCGGCGGCGCCGCGGTGGCCGGTCTGTCCCTGCTGCGCGGCCGCCCGGTGCGCACCGCGCTCCAGGGCGGGCTGGCAGTCGCGGTGGCCGCCGTCCCCGAAGGCATGCCCTTGGTGGCGACGGTGGCGCAGATGGCCGCGGCGCGGCGGCTCAGCAGGCTGGGTGTCCTGGTCCGCACGCCGCGCAGTCTGGAGGCCCTGGGACGCGTGGACACCATGTGCTTCGACAAGACCGGGACTCTCACCGAGAACCGGTTGCGGGTCGTCCGTCTGGTCACTGCCGCCGGCACCGAGCACCCGGCGTCCGGCCCCGAAGCGGAACCGATCCTTCGCATCGCCGCCCGGGCCTGCCCGCGCGTCGCCGAGCAGCCGGGTGTCCACGCCCACGCCACCGACGAGGCCGTCCTGGCAGCCGCCCCGCGCGAGACCGGGTGGACCACCGTGCAGGCCCAGCCCTTCGAGGCGAGCCGGGGCTACGCGGCCGCCGTCGGAAGGGACGACGACGGCGAGGGCATGCTGGTCGTCAAGGGGGCGCCCGAAGTCATGCTGCCCTGCTGCCCCGATGCGGATCCGACAGCCGTCGACACGGCACTTGCCCTTGCCGCCCAGGGCCTGCGGCTGCTGGCCGTCGCCCAGCGCCGCCTGTCGGCGGAAGAGGCGGCGGAGGCCCTGGACAAGCCCCTTGAACTGCTGGAACTCATCGGGTTCGTGGCACTGGCCGACACCCCTCGCGCCAGCTCGGCTCCGCTCGTGGCCGGTCTCGGCGAGGTCGGCGTACGACCCGTCATGCTCACCGGCGACCACCCTCAGACCGCCCGTTCCGTGGCGGTCGCTCTGGGCTGGCCATCGGATGTCACGGTCGTCACCGGTGACGAGCTGGCCGCACTCGACCGGGCGGGGCGGGCGCGCCTGCTCCGGGACTGCGGCGTCGTGGCTCGCGTCGCACCCGAGCAGAAACTGCAGGTCGTCGAGGCGCTCCGGGAGGCGGGACGCGTCGTGGGCATGGTCGGGGACGGCGCCAACGACGCCGCCGCCATCCGCGCCGCCGATGTCGGGATCGGCATCGCGGCGCGTGGATCGGCCGCCGCGCGCAACGCCGCGGACCTCGTGATCACCAACGACGAACTGTCGGTTCTTATCGACGCCATCGGCGAGGGCCGTGCCCTGTGGCGAAGCGTGGCCGACGCGATCAGCATTCTGCTCGGAGGGAACGCCGGCGAGGTCGGCTTCTCCGTACTGGGCACCTTGCTGTCCGGTACGTCGCCACTGACGACGCGTCAGCTTCTGCTGGTCAACCTGCTCACCGACATGTTCCCGGCGATGGCGGTCGCGGTCACCCCCCACGATCCGGAACCCGTCGGTGAGCCCACCGCAGCCGACGACGCACCCGTAGGCCTCGCCGTCCTCGGCCGGCCACTGACCCGCCAGATCCGCGATCGTGGCCTGATCACCGGAATCGGCGCGGCCATCGCATGGCTGATCGGCAGCCTCACTCCGGGCTCGGCGCGGCGCACCAGCACGATGGCCCTGTGCGGTGTGGTCGGCGCCCAGCTCACCCAGACCGTCGTCGGACGCCGCCACAGCCCACTGGTCCTGGCCACCGTCCTCGGCACCGCTGCCGTGCTCATCGCCCTCGTCCAGACGCCCGTCGTCAGCCACTTCTTCGGGTGCACGCCACTGGGCCCACTGGCGTGGGCCGGCGTGGCCGTAGCCATCGGCGCCGCCGCCCTCGGACCCCGCGTACTGCCGCAGGCCGACCGTCTGCTGGCCGACCTCACCTCGCGAATGCGTCCCGTGGTGCCGCTCGCCCACTGACGACCTGAAGGTGATTCAGCGCGGCGCCGGGAGTCAGCAGCGGCAGATCAGTGACGCCGGGGCAGGTGATCACGGCGACATCACCGCCTGCGGGGGTACTCGGCTCCACTCTCACCCCGGTCCTGCGCACAGCGCCCCTGGGCGTCGCGCACCAGGCCCGCACCACGGTGCGGAATGTCCTGTCGCGTCGGCTCACCCGCGTCCATAGGTCCGGGCGAGTACGCCCACGGCGTCTGCCATGACCTGGCGCAGTTCCTCCGGCGCGACGACCTCCACATCGATGCCGAGCCGCAGCAGCTCACCACAGGCATGCTCGGTGCTCTCGGTCGGGATGACCGCCTCGGTCCAGCCGTCGTCACCAACCGCCTTTGCCGTGGCGTCGAATGCCCGGACCACCTCGGGGGGAACGTTGGCCGGCAGCCGCTCGCGCCCGTTCGGGGACAAGCGGATGGTGGCAGTGCCCGTATAGCGGCGCGCCTGGAAGTCGTCCAGGTAGGACGACCAGTACTCACCCAGGACGAAGTCCTCCGGCCGTTCGAAACGCTCGTCACTCAACACCGCGTCGAGGACCTGGGTGATCCGGTAGGTGGCGATCCGGCCCTTGGCTGCGGCCACGAGGTACCAGGTGCCGGACTTGAGCACCAGGCCGTAGGGGTGCAGCCGACGGTTCACCTCCTGCGGCTCGCGCCAGCGGCGGTAACGCACATCCACCGCGTGCCGGCTGAACACCGCCTCGACGAGCAGGGGCAGATACGGAGTCGCCTCGGCTTCCCGGTACCAGCCCGGAGCATCCAAGTGGAACATCGCGTCGGCCCGCGTCGCCTCTTCGCGCAGCCCCGCCGGCAGCGCGGCCAGCAACTTCAGCCGTGCTGCCGCTACTTCCGCCGCGAACCCCAGGTCGGCAGCGGGCGTGGGCAGTCCGGCGAGGAACAACGCTCTGGCCTCGCGCTCGCTCAACCCGGTGAGGCGGGTGCGGTAGCCGTCGAGCAGCTGATAGCCGCCGGCGCGGCCCTGCTCGGCGCGGACCGGGATCCCGGCGGCCTGCAGGCGATCAAGGTCACGGTAGGCGGTACGTACGGAGACCCGCAGTTCGTCGGCCAGCCGTCGCGCCGACATACGGCCACGGGTCTGGAGCAACAGCAGCATCGAAAGCAACCGGTCGGCAGACATAGGAGGATTCTGCTCCGAAACACTGACAGCTTCTGGCACACACGGGCCCTACCGTCGGCCCAGGTCGATCCACCCGGCTCGAAGAACGCGAAAGAGGAATCCACTGTGCCCAGAACCGACCCTGCCGGCCGCCCTGCTGTGATCGAGCTTCGTCAGTACACCCTGCGCCCGGGCTGCCGGGACGAGCTCATCGATCTGTTCGACCGGGAGTTCGTCGAAACCCAGGAGGAGACCGGGATGATCGTCCTCGGCCAGTTCCGGGACCTCGACGATCCGGACCGTTTCGTCTGGCTGCGCGGCTTCACGGACATGGAGGTCCGGCGGGAGGCCCTGTCCGCCTTCTACGGCGGGCCGGTCTGGGCCGCGCACGGCCCCCAGGCCAACGCCACCATGGTCGATTCCGGCAATGTCCTGCTCCTGCGGCCCCTGCCGGCCGGGAGCGGCTTCGCGATGACCCCGTCCGACCGGCCGCAGGAAGCTGCCGCGGCACCGGATCGGTTCGTGGCCTCCGCACTGTGGCACTTCCCTCCGGGCTGCCACCACGGCGCCGAACTGATCCGGGACGGTCTCGTCCCTGTCCTGCGAGAAACAGGGCCCGCACCACTCGCCGTACTCACCACGGAGCCGGCGGCCAACACATTCCCCAGGCTCCCGGTCCGCACCGGGGAGAACATCGTCGCAGTCTTCACCTCGTACCCGGACGAGAGCGCGCACCGCCGCCACCTCGCCCGCGCCATGGCTCATCCCCTCGTACGGGAGGAGCTTCTTCCGGACATCGAGCAGGCGCAGACCGCAGCCCCCGAACTCCTGAGGCTGGCACCCACAGCCCGCTCACTCATACGCTGAGACGCGGGGCGCCCTCTCGCGCCCCCGCGGGCCACCACCCCCAGCCTCCTGAACGGGGTGTGCCAGTACGTGCCGGTCCGGGTGGTGAACGCCCCTGGTCGGCTGGGTGGTCTCGGCGACCGAGCCCTCGCCCCTTCGGTGTTAGCGTCGTGTCCATGTCCAAGACCGAGATCGACGCAGTGACCGCCGAGTTCTTCGGCGCCTTCGACAATCGGGGCGGCAAGGCTGCCGACGTGGCCCGGATCCGGCGGCTGGTTCTTCCAAGCGGCGTGATCGTCACCACCGCCCCGGAGTTCACGGTCTACACCGTGGACGAGTTCATCGAGCCTCGCCGGCGGCTGCTGTCCGACGGTCGACTGGTCGAGTTCTCCGAGTGGGAGACCTCCGAGCGGACCGAGATCGCGGGCGATATCGCGTCGCGGTTCGGCGAATACCGCAAGTCCGGGGTCTTGGACGGTGAGCCGTTCGAGGGCGTCGGGACCAAGACCATCCAGTTCGTCCGCACCTCGGACGGCTGGCGGATCACGGCATTCGCCTGGCACGACCGGCCCTGATTCGTCGGGCACCCGTCGGGGCGGGATGACCGGCAGAGAGACAGACTCGGTCGCCGAGGGAGGCGCGTGCCACTACGTGCCGGTCAGGGTAGCGAACAGCGGTCAACAGGCAGCTTCCCACAACCCACGGACGTCCCACCTGAAAGCACGTTTCCGCAGGTCAGACCCGCGTTCGGGGCCCAAGTCCCGAGTGATTCCCAGGCTCGGAGCGCGAGTTCGATTCTCGTCACCCGCTCCATGAAGAAGCCCCCGGCCAACGGCCGGAGGCTTCTTGTTGTTCGGACCGGTCGCGGGTGGCGTGCCCTCTCTGTGCACCAACAGTGCGGCGAGGGCCCAGCTACGCACGAGACGAGCCGCCCGCCCCGGCTGCCCTTCTTCCGGATTACGGGGTCATCGGGTCCGGTAGGCGTCGATGATGGTCTGGGTGAGGGTGTTCCCGCCGGTGTCGGTCAGCTCCGCGCGCAAGGAGACGCCGGTGTCCACGGGCGGGTTGTGGATCGTGACGGCGCCGTTCTCGACCGGAACCCGGGTCCACGAGGCGCCGTTGTCCACGGATACCGAGACTGCCAGCGAGCACACACGTCCGTCCGCGGCGGCGCCCAGCACCGTGACGGGTACACGGAGTGCCGCGTTCGCCGCCGCGGTGCCGGTCGGGCTGAGCGCGGGCGAGAACCGCACGGCGCTCACCGGGACCGGGGTCGGGCCGGTCGTGGTGAGCGAAGTGAAGGTCCACGACGCGGTCACACGCGTGGCGGTGCCGGGCGCACCCGTGCGATTCACCGTGCTGGTGAGCCGGTATGCCGCGCGCCCCGGTGGCACGGTGAACTCGGCTCGTCCGGGGGCGCCTGCCTTGGTCCCGACGCGCACGCCGTTGCGGTGAAGAGTGGTCGAGGCCGTGCTGTACGGCGGTGACGACGGCACGTGGCCATCTCCGTCGGCGAGCAGCGGAACATCGACGGTGACGCGGTCGCCGTCGCGAACGACGCCGGGGCGGCCGGTGAGGTCGGGGCCGAAGACGGCGTTGTCGAAGGTGTGCGTGGTCGTGCCCCCGGCCCGCACGGCTACGTCATTGGCGCTGTAGCGGTTCGATGCCGCGCCGGGCGTACCGGGGGCGAAGTAGGTGATGTCCCAGGTGCCGCGTTCAGGTGTCACGAGGTAGGTGGCGGTGCCGGGGGTCGCCAGCATCTGGGAGACGCCGATGGTCGGTCCGGCACTCGGTTGCAGGTCGACGGACGCGGTCCCTGCGGTGCCCGGCCGGGCCGCGCCGCGGATCTGCACGGTGGCCAGGTCCGTCGGGGAGGGGTGCCGGGTGAGCCCTGTCAGGGCGCGGGGGCCGGTGAAGGTGTAGCCGAGCGCGTAGCCGGCGGTCTCGGTCGTCCAGTACGCGTCGAACCACTGCTTCACCGATCCGGGTTCACTGTCGGGGCCCAGGTGCGCGACGCGCAGGTTCGAGGTGGAGTTGATCAGGTTGGCGCCCCGGGTGGCGCCGTCGTGCGTGACCTGGACGAACATCGCGCTGTGCAGGAAGCCTGCGGAGCGGTCGGGCGGCCGTACGTCGACGGGGACGGTGGTCCGCGCGTCGACGGTGATGGTGGTGTCACGGTCGAGGTCGAGGCGCGGTTGGACGATCCAGTCCGTCCCGTCCGCTTCGTTACCTGTGGTCAGGGAACTGTCCAGGAGATACCGGCCCCGGGGCAGGCGCACGGTGGTCGTGCCGGAAGCGTCGTACGGATGGACGGCCTCGTCGGCGCCCGGGCCGGAGATTCCGGTGACGTTGGTGGCGTAGCCCCCCGTCGTGTGGCCGGTGCGGTCGAGGTGAGTGATCGTGAGGGCGTACGTCGCCGGCTCCGCGGCGAAGGCGGTGGTGTGCCATGCGGGCGTCGCGCTGCCGACCAGGGCGACGGCGAGAGCCAGAGTACGGAGGGCACTCCGGCGGGGTACGGAAGAACTGTTCATGACCTGCACTGCGCTTCCGGGCGCCGGCGTTCCCGTGAGCTGCGTCACGCCGGGTGCGAGGGCGCGGCCCCTGAGCGGCACGTGTGGCGCACGTCACTGGAACCGGCGCAACGGACGTGGCAGAGCAGAGTGTGGAATCACTCATGAGGAATCGCTTCCGCCGCGGAGACCGCGACGCCTTGGGAGAGCTGTACGACGAGCACGCCCAGGTGCTGTACCGCTATGCCCTGCGGGTGACGGGCGACTGGGCGGAGGCCGAAGACGTCGTCTCGGCGACCTTCCTGGAAGCATGGCGCAGCCGGGAGAAGCTGCGCCCCGACGGGGACAGTCTGCGCCCGTGGCTGCTGGGAATCGCCACCAACATCATGCGCCGCAACGCCCGCGCACGCCGACGCCGCGAGATCGCGCTCGCCCGCGTCCCGGAACGCGGTTCGATTCCGGACTTCGTCGACGATCTCGTCACGCACCTCGCGGATACCGAGCAACTGCGCGCCGCGCACACCGCACTCGCCCGCCTGCGGCGGCGCGACCGGGAGGTCTTCACCCTCGTGGTGTGGGCCGGCCTGGACTACGCGGCCGCGGCCGACGCACTCGGCGTGCCGGTCGGCACCGTCCGGTCACGCCTGTCCCGCGCCCGTACCCGACTGCGCGAGCTCGCCGGCGCCGAAGCCCGCGCCGCACGTTCGCGGACCACGCGGGCCGGAGCCGAACAGCCGGCCGCGGCGGAAAGCAGGGACCGCTCCGCCAGCCCCGACAAGCCAGTACCGGGCCGCATCCCCGTGGCCCGGCCGTTGACCCAGGAGAACCACGGATGAACATCTCCCCGCGGCGCCGTACGCATCACCGGTCCGAGGAGACCGAACGCCTCGGCCTCACCGGCCTGCTGCCCCCGCCACCGGTCCCCGGCCTGGGTCCCGACCGCGAACTGCTGCTGAAGGAAGCACTGCTGCGCAAGGCTGCCCCCGCCTCACCACCCGGCGTCCTCACCACCCGGGCCCCGCGCCCGCGCCGGCGCCTGGTCCGGGTCCTGGCGCCGGCTGTCGCCTGCACCTTGGCGGTCTGCGGCGTCGTGGCCGTGAACCTCGCGGACCCGCCCGGGCGCGACACCACCGCGGTCACGCGTGGCGGCGCCCCCCGCGCACCCGAAGTGACACAGCTCCTCGACCGCATCGCGCTCGCCGCCGCCGGAAGGAAGCAGCCGGCAGTCCGTGCCGACCAGTTCGTGTACATCGAGAGCAAGGTCGCCTACGCCGCGCAGAGCGCCGGAGGAGGCCCGGTGACCATGGCTCCCGTGCACACGCGGCAGGTGTGGTTGTCCGCCGACGGCAGCCGCCCCGGCCTGCTGCGCGAGGGGGGCGGGCCCGACACCCCGCTCGACACCGACACACCGGTCCACACCCTCGACGGCCCAGGAGCGACGCCCCGGCCGAGCACCGCGCACAAGAGGGGCCCGTCGATCGGCAACCCGACCCATCAGTACGTCGCGTCGCTGCCCACCGACCCCGACGCCCTGCTGAAACTGATCCGGGACGAGACCCGCGGACAGGGCCAGGACCCGGACCAGCGAGCATTCACCGCGATCGGCGAACTGCTGGCCGAGACCTGGGCACCACCGCAGGTCAGCGCCGCGCTCTACAAGGCCGCCGCAAAGATCCCCGGGGTCACGGTGATCCATGCGGCCGCCGACGCCACGGGACGCGAGGGCGTTGCCGTCGCCCGTACTGCACACGGGCAGCAGACGCAGTGGGTCTTCGACCGGACCACGTACGCATTCCTCGGTGAACGCACGGTCCTCACCGAAGCCGGCGACGCCGGCCCGGCCGGGACCGTTGTCGGCACCTCCGCGGTCCTCACCAAGGCCGCAGCCGACCGCGCCGGCAAGACTCCCGAGCCGATGACCACGTAGAGGGGCAGCCATCCACACGGGCCGCCCCGGATCGCGGTTCCACCGGGGCCGGCAGCTGCCGGCTCCCATCCGTTCAGGAAGCCGAGAGGGTCGCAAAGGTCGGTCCAAGGCGGCCGACAGCAGCGGTGCGGGACGGGGAGCCGGTCTCGGCCAGGACACGACCGTGGAACCGGGTGGCACCGGCTCGTGTGCGTGGACGGACTGCACCGTTCGGCGACCTCGTCCCCCAGCGGGTCCGGTCCCGGGCGGCGCCGGCCCCGCAACGCCCTGGGAGCAAACGTCTCCGAGCCGGGCGGGGCAAAGCTGCTCCGGTCGGTGTCTGTGCCAGTGTGAGGTCATGCGTCTTGCGCTGGCCGCCCCTTTCGCGGTCGCGGCCCTGGCCGGTGTCATGCTCGTCCGTTCGTGTGGGACGGGCAGCGGAGCCGAGGACCCCGGCCGCCCCGGCATGCGGGGGCGGGCGGCGGCAGGGGTCGAACAATTGACCGTCAAGGTCGCCGAGATCCTGCCCCATGACCCGAAGGCCTTCACCCAGGGCCTGGAGATGACCGGCGGCATGCTCTACGAGAGCACGGGCCTGACCGGACAGTCCTCGGCCCGGATGGGGCCGCCAGGCAAGTCCCCTGTGGCCCGCGCCGCGTTGCCCCCGCCGCTCTTCGGTGAAGGAATCACCGTCATGGGGCCGACGCTGTTGCAGCTCACCTGGCAGAACGGCATCGCGGTCGAACGGGACGCAAGGACGCTGGCCGAGTTGCGCCGGGTCCCCTACCGGGACGAAGGCTGGGGGGTCTGCTACCAGCGGCAGCGCGGGCGGCTGGTGACGAGCAACGGCTCCGCCCGGCTCGCCTTCCGCGACCCCGAAACACTCCGCAAGACGGGGGAGATTGCCGTCACCGCCGATGCGCGGCCTGTGGGGCAGCTGAATGAGCTGGAATGCGTCGGCGACATCGTGTACGCCAACGTCTGGCCCGAGGACCGGATCGTGCGTATCGACGCCACCACCGGCAGGGTGACTGGGGACATCCAGGTTCCGGCCCTGCTCAGCGCAGCCGAGAGGCGGCACGCAAACGTCCTGAACGGTATTGCGGCTGTTCCCGGAACCGATCAGTTCCTGCTCACCGGCAAGTGGTGGCCCAAGATGTTCCGGGTCGCCTTCGTTCCCAGGTGAACCGCCGCCCGTAATTCGGGTGACGCGTTCGGCTCCCGTCCCCGCTCCGCGCAAGGGCCCCGGGCCAACGGCCCGGGGCTGTTGCGACGGCCCACTCGCCGCTACTCGCCGATGCGTACCATCGCGAGCGTGATGTTGTCGGGGCCTCCCGCCTCGATAGCGGCCTTCCACAGCTCGAAAGCGGCCCTGCCGTCGTTGTGCACGCGCAGCAGACTGTCGAGTTCGTCCTCCGTCACCGGGTCGGTCAGCCCGTCGGTGCAGACCAGGTAGCGATCACCTGCGGACAGCGGCGCCGTCGTGACGTGGGGCGTGATGGCGCTGAACCGGCGGGCGCCGCCGAGCGCCTGTGTGACAAGTGACGTGGTGCGCCGGCCCGGCGCCAACGGCGGGCTGTCGTCCACGCTCACCTGGCGGAGTCCGTCCCCAGTCGCGTCGAGCACCCTGCTGTCGCCGACGTTGAAGGCAAGCAGCGACTCCGCCAGCACGACGGCGCCCGCGACCGTGGTCCCCATGGTGACCAGTTCCGGATTGCCGTCGGCGGCTGCGTACACCGCGTCATTGCAGACGCCCAGAGCGTCACGAACGGCTTCCTCGCTGTCCAGTGAAGGACCGAACGACGCGAGTTGGCGGACGACCAGTGCACTGGCCACTTCGCCGGCGGGCTGCCCGCCGATCCCGTCGGCGACCGCGACGACGAGCGGAGTGCCGAGAGGGAACAGCAGTGTCTGCGGGTTCTCGGTCACGGTGCCGCACAGCGTCCACGGTCCGACAACGAGGCTGTCCTCGTTGTGATCGCGAATGAGCCCGGTGTGGCTCAATGCAGTGACGGCTATGTACGGCATCGAAGGGCCCCGCTCTCCGCAACGGCAGGCGCGTCCCGCATCTCCATTGTGGCGCCGTGGGCACGCGGATGACGCAGCCCCGAAGAACTGCTCGCCGCGTGGCGCACGCACCGATGAGCGACGGCCTGCGACCCTGCGTGCCACTCAGGGCGGTGCAGAGCTGCCACCAGGAGCATCCTCGGACCGTCCGGAGCAGTGCGCGACGAGATCGCTCCGCAGAACCGGAGGCGCGCTGGCGGATACGCCGCGCCGCTGACGCCGGCCCTGCCCGTCCGTGCCTCCACCACGGCGCACTCACCGGGCGAGGCGTTACGGCCTTCGGCCTCAGGGGCAGGGATCGGACCATGCCCATGCTCGTCGGAACCTCAGGGTGGCAGTACAAGGACTGGCGTGGTGTTCTCTATCCCCCCGGGCACCCGCAGCGGCTGTGGCTGGAGGAGTACGCCCGGCACTTCGCCACCGTGGAGAACAACAACGCCTTCTACCGGCTCCCCACAGCGGAGATCTTCGCCTCCTGGCGGGAGCGGACGCCGGAGGGGTTCGTCATGGCGGTCAAGGCCAGCCGCTACTTGACCCATCTGAAGCGGCTGCGCGATCCCGAGGAGCCGGTGCTCCGGCTGATGGATCACGCCGAGGGTCTCGGCGACCGCCTGGGACCCGTGCTGCTCCAACTGCCTTCGAACTTCCGTGAGGACATCGGGGCTCTGGACGCCTGCCTGAGCTGCTTTCCCGACGGGGTTCGGGTGGCCGTCGAACTCCGGCACACCTCGTGGTGGGAGGCGGAGCGGGAGCTCCGGGCGGTGCTGGAACGGCATGGCAGCGCGCTGTGCTGGGCAGATCGTGGGTCCCGCCCGGTGACGCCGCTGTGGCGTACCGCGTCATGGGGGTACGTACGGTTTCACGGCGGCATCGCGGAGCCGCCGCCGCGCTACGGCCGCCAGGCGTTGACGTCCTGGGCCCGTCGCATCGTCGACGCCTGGCCCGACGAGGACGATGTGTATGTGTACTTCAACAACGACCTGGGTGGTGCGGCCGTCGTGGACGCCGTGAAATTCGCCCGCGCAGCGGCCGCGTTGGGCCGGACGGTGAGCCGTACGCCTCCCGGAGCCCTGCCGGAGCAGTCCACGTCCTGAGGGTTTTCCTGCCGGGCTGCGGTTGTTCCGGGTGCGGCGGAATCGGATCGGCTCGCCTCGCAGATGGCTGGATCTCCCGCACCGCGCTGCGCCGGACAGCGATCCGCTCCGCATCCGGCCGCGCGGCACCGGGCGCGGGGCGCGAATTCCCGTACGCGGGGCGTTGCTTGAAGCAGCAGTCACCTCGCCCGTCACGATGAGGCGAGCCGCACCGGTGGGCCCTTCGCCCGGCGCCCCGGTGCGACCGTATGCCGTTGATTGGCGACCGTGCCGGACCTGGCTGATGATGGAAGTTCAAGGAGCGACGTCCAAGGGCTGGGCCATGACTGTGTGGCATGTGCGGGACTTCACGCCGGACGATCTCGAATCGGTGGTGCGGCTCGACGCTGAGAGCACCACGACCGACCAGCCCGCTGTTTTCCGCTTGTCCGAGGTCGTCGCCGCGGTGCAGGCGCAGAATCCCGGTGTCGTCGCGGTGGCCGACGGGCATCTCGTGGGCGCGGCGGTGGGGCGGGTGGACGGCGACCGGGCCTGGGTGCTGCGTATCGCCCTGCATCCGGCCTGGCGGAACCTGGGGCTGGGCACCGCGCTGCTCTCCGCCCTGGAGCGTCGCCTGCAGAGTGCTGGAGCCAAGATCGTCGCCGCGGTTCTGCCCGAGGAGGAGACGGGCGCCGCTGCGCTCGGCCATTCCGGGTTCCGACAGCATCGGGGGCTGACGTACTTCGAGAAGGTGCAGTCGGTGACCGCCCAGGACTCCGCGATCCTGTCCTCGCTCGGGGCGACGGTGCCCGCTGCCGGGCTCTGGGAGAAGCTCTCAGGTATGGCGGACGAGAAGCGGCTCGTCGAACGTCGACTGGTGCTTCCCCTGGCCAACCCCGAGCTTGCTGACGCGCACGGCGTCGAACCACCCCAGGCCGTCGTACTGTTCGGTCCTCCGGGTACGGGCAAGAGCACGTTCGCCAAGGCTGTGGCCAGTCGGCTCGGCTGGCCGTTCGTCGAGCTCTTCCCCTCCCGGCTCGCGCTGGAGGACGGGCTCGCGCACGGACTCAGCCGCCGCTTCGAGGAGATCGCACAACTCGACCATGCGCTGGTCTTCATCGACGAGGTGGAGGAAGTCGCCGGCACCCGCAACCTCGCCGACCCCATGTCTGTCGGCGTGGTCAATGAGCTCCTCAAATCGATCGTGCGGTTCCGCGACCGCGACGGCAGACTGCTCATCTGCGCCACCAATACGGTCGCCGCCCTGGATCCGGCCTTCCTGCGCCATGGCCGATTCGATTACGTCCTGCCCGTCGGGCCGCCCGACCACGAGGCCCGTAAGGCCCTGTGGACCAGCTATATCGCCAAGACCGGGGCCGAAGCCGACACGGCCGCGCTGGCCGAGGCCAGCGAGGGATTCACCCCCGCCGACATCAAGCAAGCCGCCCGTACGGTCGCCCAGTCCGTCTTCGAACGCACCCTCGACACCGGAGAGAGGGCCCAGCCCACTACCGAGGACTTTCTCCACACGATCAGACACACCCGTCCCACCGTCACCACCGACATGGCCCTGGAGTTCGCCGACCACACCATCCGCTACGGCCGCACCTGAAGGCCCGCGGCGGCATTGATCCGCTCCTGGTGGGTCCATGCCCGCGCGCGCGATCTCCGAACGGCTCCGGCAGGCGTTTCCGGATGATCGCGGGGAGGCGTACGAAACCGGGCGCCGCAGGAGAACACACCGAGCGCGGTGAGCTCGGCCGCGGGGCGGGTGCGCCCCGGGCGTCCGCGGATGCGGTGCCCCACCGTAAGCTTGTGATTTGAGGTTCGACCCGCGGCTGGTGCTGTGCCCGGTTGCGGGTTTCGCCGTTCCGCGGACAGCAGTACGGCCTTTGCGTGAT